>JACCSL010000858.1 GCA_013812995.1 Ardenticatenales bacterium
CACCCACGCCGAGAGGCCGCGCATGAAGCGGCGCTTCTCACGCATGGTGCGCATTGTCTGGATCACCGCGCGGTCCATGAGACGGAAGTCACCCGCGTCGAGCGGAATCTCCACGTCCGTGATGGCGCGGATCATCCGATAGAAGAAGGACGCGGTGACCTTCTTGAACCAGGTCTCGCCCTCGCGCTCGCGCCGCACCCCATAGACCACCTGATGCCCCTCGCGCCACTTTGCCATCATCTCCGCAATAACCTCCGGCGGGTCCTGGAGGTCCGCGTCGATGACGACCACGGCATCGCCCTGAGCATAGTCCATGCCCGCCGTGATGGCGACCTGGTGCCCGAAATTCTTGGCGAAGTTGATGACGCGCACGCGCGGGTTCCGCTCATGCAGCTCGCGAAGCATCTCGGGCGAGCGGTCGCTGCTCCCGTCATTGACCAGGATCAGCTCATAGGGCTCCCCTATCCCCTCCAGCACAGCGGTCATGCGGCGGTGCATCTCGGGAATCACTTCTTCTTCATTCCAAATGGGAACAACCACCGATAGCGTGGGGCGCATAAATTCTTGCCTCTGAGGAGTTTGGGCGGCATTGTAAGGGAACGGAAAGGCAAAAGTCAAAGGTCAAAAGTCAAAAGTCACCAAATAGGCCCCTAAAGGGGGAAAGTAACGACAAAGAAAGGAGTTGAAGAGTTTCTGCATTGGACTTTCCATCCCTCGGACCCTTTGTTGATGGAAGTGGTACAAAGATGGTAGCACTAGAGGGAAGCCATCTCGTCAGGAAAGGACTTCATCAAGGACGTATGAGCAAAAAAAGACAGCGGTTCCCTATTTTTCTATGTTGTGTTCTCGTTTCAGCCGCCTTGCTGGGGTGTGGCGGCGGGTTGTTTGGGGCTGGTCTCCCGCCGCCTACCGCCAGGGATGTCACGATATCAGAGATAGCTGGAAGATATACGAAATCCCCAGCCCTCCTTGAAAGAACCCCTGATGCCACTCCCTTTACGGTGGTGCTATACCAGGATGGCACGTTCGAGATACACAATGCTCAAATATTTGCCGGGGTGGGGACGTGGAACCTTAATTCCAAGAACAAAAATCTCATACTTGTCTATGACCAACGGACGGTGCCTGCCGAAATGATCGAGCGGTACTCATTCAGCGGCTCGAACGAGATGCTGTTTGATCAGTGGTATGTGATCGACGATCCGGGTGAGGAAGAGGGGGCTGTCACCCTTTTGGCAGGGGATTCTATGGACCCGGATGGATGGTTTGGGATGGACAAAATCGAGGCGTTTAGGAGCGAGCCATGAAAACACACTTACTATTTCCACTACTACTTCTTCTCCTGCTGCTGACGGCCTGCGGCACTATTCAACCCGTCACCATGAGCGAGCTGCCGCTCTTTCCTGGAGCCGAGCCGATGGAGAAAGGGCAAAACGAATCCGCAGACACCTATGCCCAGCTCATCGAACAGTCCCTTACCGGCGGAACTCTCCAGGGCACCGTCAAGGTATACCGTATCCCCACGGACAGCCGCTGGGAGGACATTCAAGCCTTCTATAACACCGAACTGGCAAAGGACAACTGGAAAGAGAGTCTGAGTCTCTCTGAGGAAACCGCAACCGTGAAAACCGCTGGCTGGAGCCGAGGCGCGCTCAATGAAGAACAGGCTCTCTTCTTGGCCCTCTCCTCCGACCCTATCTCCGGGGAAGCATTTATCCTTGTGGGGCTCTTCTCGGAATAGCCAGCAGCCACGGCAGGTCGTTGACCCCTGCCGTCATCCTTCATTTCTGCCTATCCTTGCCCCCGCCCTCTCCATTCCCCCACCAGCCACTCCCGAACCTGACGCTGCATGGCGCGGCGAAACTCGTGGCGCTCGCCCTGATGAACATCGAAGTGCAGCGCCTCCGCCACGCCCGCCGCGTCGTAGACGGGGCGCAGGGCATCGTAGAAGCGCTGCGCGGCGGCAAGGGGCAGGCGCGGGTCGCGGTCCGCGTTGATGAGTAGCAGCGGGGTCGGCGGGAAGCGCTGCGGGGTGGCGATGGGGCTTGTCGCACGCAGCGTCTCCTCAATCATGAGGAGTGTGGCGGGCGGGATAACGGCGCGCAGGTCGGGGAAGGCGTCCAGCGTGGTACGCGGCATAAAGGACCAGTCGCCCGTCGAGAGGACCATCGCGGCGGCGCGGAAGGGATGCGGCTCCTCGTGGGCCAGCGTGCGCGCCACGAACATGCCCCCCAGACTAACGCCCGTCAGGGCCAGCCAGTCGCTCTGGGTGCCTGGGTCCGCGCGAAGCTCCTCCAGCACCGCGCGCAGCAGGACATCGCCCTCGGTTAGCAGATCGAAGAGAATGGCGGGGCTGGGCGAGTTCAAGTCCGGCGTGTCTCGCCACGGGGGGTTCAGCGCCACGCACTGGAAACCGGCCCGCGCCAGGCGCAGCGCGAACGGGGCCGGGCTCAGCGCGTCCTCGTTGAAGCCGGGGACATGGACCACGGTGGGAAGCGCCTCGTCCGTGTCGGGGCGGTAGCGGAAGTAGGTATCGCTGGGCAGAATGTGTAGGGTGTCAGACATGGGGTGACCTCACAGTAACAAGTTTAAGGTGCTAAGAAATTCTTTTCCGAGACCCAGGCCAGGTGCAGAGGTTGCCTGGGATAGGTTTCTCATGGTGTTAGGGCACAACGGAATCCGACATTGCGGTTAGGGACTCCATCCTTGTTGCGGGTCGCCACCCGCAAACAGGTTGCCGGGTCTCGCCAAGAACCACCCCGAAACTCATGCGGAGGTGGCGGTGGGAATTCAGGAGGTTTAGGTTCGCTACAAGGAGGAACCTGTGTATATCCATCCTCATGAATACCATCCACCCATTCCCACACATTTCCTGCCATATCCAGTGCCCCATACGGACTAGCTCCTGCTGGATAACGCCCCACAGGCTCAGTGTCTTTACCTTTAGGGGGCTCAGAGCAATCCTCCTGCTCGCAGTAGTTAGCCCGTTCCACTGTTGCTGGATCGTCTCCCCAGGGATATATTCGTCCATCTTGGCCTCGGGCTGCCTTTTCCCACTCAACTGCCGTAGGCAGCCGCCGTCCTGCCCAAGCGCAGCAGTTCTTTGCATCTTCCCAACTCACCCGAACCACCGGATAATTTACAAACCTTGTATCGCCATAGTAGCTCTCACGACTGATGGAACTGATATCGCTGGGTGGCTGACAATCGTCTGCTTGGACACATTGCTCATACATTCCATTCGTCACCTCCGTTTGGTCAATCCAGAACGCACCCAGATGCTCGGAGTGCTGAGGCTTCTCATCCTCAGCACCAGGCTCATCTTCCCGTGAGCCCATTAGAAAATTCCCGGATGGGACATAAACCAGGGTCATACCATCCTTCTCAGAGACAAGGGTAGAGCCGATACCGAGAGTTGGTGTGGGCTCAATTGTGGGGAATGAAGTAGGTGTTAGAGGCTCTGGAGTCAGGGTAGGAGTGGGTATTGCTGGCTCTGGAGTTGGGCTGGGGATTGGCGTCTCGTTCTGCGCAATTTCTGGATTTGTGGTTGGTGATGCGTTGAAGTCAAGAAGGTAGTTGCTTCCCCAAAAACCTATCACTCCCACGAGTAAAGCTATCATTAACCATATGGGACGAAAAGCGTTATCTTTCCCCGTCGCAGTTGTAGACAAAGCTGGCTTAGCAACTTGTTCGCGACCAGAGTGCGATGTAAGCGTCGTTTTTCTCTGAGCCAACTCCCGCGATAATTCTTCGGCTAACATGGGTAGTTCACGCTGGCAAGGCGTTCCCTCTATGGCAAAGTCGCCAAGTACGTTCAAAAACAGCACCAGCACATTCTCTCCCCGATGGTTTTCCTGGCTGAGTAACTCTTTAATTACTACCAGTACTCGTGTCCTTGCATCGCCTGATGTTGGTATCACATGCCGCCACGCTGCAATCCGATCATCCACAAAAAGGCTACGCAGAGTACTCGGATCATCAAATGGTCCGCAGCGTAGCAGCGCCTCGCGAATACGTCTGTACAAATCGGGTGAAATCGCCATCCCCAATTCCTTTAGTTCTTCAATGGTTATATTCTTCCTCTGCTATCAGCCTAACCGTTCTTCCCCGTTTTTTCAAGGAGGGTAATCCCTGTTTGGCCTGCGACTAGAAGTCGTGGCTGGAAGCCCAAGGGCTGGGCGTC
>JACCSL010000862.1 GCA_013812995.1 Ardenticatenales bacterium
CGGGGTCGTGGGCCAGGAAGTCGCGTACGTCCTGCACGCCTTTGCGTTGGTTGCAGGGCACACAGGCAATCGTGAGATTGCTCACGCGGTCACTGCCCAGCCGCCCGCGTGGGATGATATGCTCGACCTCCAAAGGTACCTGGGTGGCGTCGCAGTATGCACACTGGCGACCCCATTTCGCCAGCAGATATTCCTTCACCTCAACGCCCGCCAGTTCCCCGTGCTGATACTCCACCCCGCTGATTTCGGGATTCTGGAGGGCTTGAGTATCAAAGCGTACCAGTTCCATTGAGATGGCGTGCAGCGGGCAAACGCGTTGCAGCCGCGCCACCCAGGTGACCACGTTCGCCACGCGACTGAGTAGCGAGGGCGGCAGCCACCCGGTGCGCCGCCGACGATTCTGAAAGCGCGCGGGGCGATAGCGGGTGGTGCGCCTCCGGCGACCGCGCCGCACGCTGCGCCGCGCGAGGAGGGCCGCGACGATGGCTTGCCCCCGATGTTCCAGTTCCGCTGCCCACACAATTTCCCCCGTCGTGTCGTTGACAATGGCGAGCCCCGTCACCTGACTGCCTGGGTCAATCTTGACCCGCAGCGGTGGCGCGACCGGCTCCGCCACCGCGTGCAACAGCACAATCGTGAACGGGTAGGCGCGATACACCGCTGCCGCGCCAGCACGCAACAGCTTGCGCGCCTTGGCCGGATGACACGGTGCCAGCGGGACCAGGGTGCTATCCACTACAAAGACCTTGTTCATGTTAAGAACCTCCACTTGCGTGGGTAAGGTGTGCCTTGTCAAGGTTATCTGGGCTTGTCATGTCCACCGCACGGCCTTAGACCCTCAGACTGTTTAACAGTGGACGACAGAGCCTGGGGCTGGCTTGCACCCCAGGGTGTCTTGACCCGCATAACGTAGCCCTCGTGGGGCTTAGACCGTGGTCAGCATGGGCTTGTTGTAACAAGCCCACGGGCTTTACCCGTGGGTCGCTGACGCTCTCAGTGTACCCGGCAACCAGAGCCCCGACAATCAAGAGGCGTGCGGCAGTCGTCCCTCATGGGTGGAGTTACCGAGGCTGCTAATCACGGCTTCAATGAAGCGCGACGGAGCCGTACAGTGAGGACTATGCTCCGCGTCGGGAATCAGAACCATGTTGCCGCGTGGTAGCCGGCTGTGGAAGTAATGCGCATGTTGAATGCGCAGCAGCTCATCATTCAAGCCCCACAGAATCGTTGTGGGCATAGAGAATCCCTCCGCACGCGGCAGCAGGGGGAGATGCCAGTGGCGTGGTGTCAGGATACGCTCGAAGGCAAGCTGGCCGCTCAGCGGAGCCATCGCGAGCCGGTAGTAATATTCCAGCAGTGCTTCCCCACCGCTCAGGCAGCGGCCTGCCTCGTCGCGGCAGCCATACTCCACCAGTCGCGGCCCCAGCGGCCCAATAGCCTGCACCATGCGTTGGGGGGAAACATAGTAGAAGAGACTCTTCGCAACCTCCGAATAGTCCACCATCCCCGCCGGGTTGACGAGAACGAGTTGGCGCAGGTGCTTTCCGTGGGCCAGGGCGTATTCGGCGCTCATCCAGCCGCCCAGCGAGTGACCGAGCAGGAAGAAGTCTGTCAGCCCCATCGCCCGCCGCCAATCTTCCAGGGAGTTTACCCACCAGTCGCGCGCCTCCTCGGGCGTCGTACCCGTGAACACGGGCCGATCCGAGCGACCCCACCCCAACCACTCGACGGCATAGACGCGGAAATGCTGGGCGAGCGTCTCCAGAACATGGCTCCAGACGCCCACGCCGCCGCCATGACCATGCAGCATCACCAGGGCTGGCCCCGAGCCTGCAATGACGGTGTGGATTTGGTGCGCGCCTGCCTGCACGAAGCGATGGGAGATGGGAGTCTTGATGTGCGAAAGAACCCGCGCCTCGGCCTCTGCCAGCGCCGCCGGATCATGGACGGGCGTCGCCGCCGCGCGCAGCAGACCCATCGTGCCCATCAGGGCCACTGCCGGTGCATATCGTCGAAAGACCTCGTAATTATCCATGAAAACACCTCGTCGGAATGAAGCGGTCTGCTGATTGATGAGACCTGCCTTATCCTACCAAATTACAACGCAGTGCGTCAATCAGCGACTGGTCCTATGCAGGGCAATTTAAAAGTCACCACTTTGCGCGCATGGCCCTCACC
>JACCSL010000863.1 GCA_013812995.1 Ardenticatenales bacterium
GGTGAGGGCCATCCCGCAGAGCCATGACTCAACCACAAATTCCAGCAGAACCAGAAACGTAAAACGTAAAACGTAATTCTCCGAGAATGAAATATCGTGCGGGGCGATACCGTTTTACGTTTTACGCATTACGTTTTACGGCCGTTACACGCGGGTCGATGCCTTGGGCCCGGCGGCGCGGACTCCCTCGCTGACCTGGTCGGCAAAGGTACGGAAGCTGTTCTCGAACATAGCCGCGAGTTTGCGGGCCTGCTCGTCGTAGGCAGCCTTGTCCTCCCAGGTGTTGCGCGGCTGGAGCACGTCGTCCGGCACGCCGGGGACCGACTTGGGAATGTGCAGCCCGAAGATGGGGTCTTCAACGGTCTCTACATCATTCAGCTTGCCTTCCAGCACGGCGTGCAGCATGGCGCGGGTGAACTGAATCTTCATGCGCGAGCCGACGCCGTAGGGGCCGCCGGTCCAGCCGGTGTTGATGAGCCACACCTGCGCGTCATGCTGATCCAGCTTCTCGCCTAGCAGCTTGGCGTAGACATTGGGGTGCAGCGAGAGGAAGGGGGCACCGAAACAGGCGCTGAAGGTGGCCTGGGGCTCGGTGACGCCGCGCTCCGTGCCCGCGACCTTCGCGGTGTAGCCACTCAGGAAGTGGTACATCGCCTGTTCCTTCGTCAGCTTCGCAACGGGAGGCATGACGCCGAAGGCGTCGGCGGTCAGGAAGAAGATGTTCTTGGGGTGACCGCCCTGCCCGCTGGGGACATAGTTCGAGATGAAGTGCAGCGGGTAGGAGGCGCGGGTGTTCTCGGTGATGTAGTCGCTGTCGAGGTTGAGCGCGCGCGTGGCCTCGTCCACCACAACGTTCTCCAGAATCGTGCCGAAGCGCTGCGTCGTGCTGTAGATCTCGGGCTCGGCCTCCTGGCTCAGGCGAATGACCTTGGCGTAGCAGCCGCCCTCGAAGTTGAAAACCCCATCCTCGTCCCAGCCATGCTCGTCGTCGCCGATGAGCCCGCGCCCTGGGTCAGCGGAGAGCGTGGTCTTGCCCGTGCCGCTCAGGCCGAAGAAGAGCGCCGTATCGCCCTCAGGGGCGATGTTGGCGGAGCAGTGCATGGAGAGCACCCCCTTGAGGGGCAGCAGATAGTTCATGATGGCGAAGATCGACTTCTTCATCTCGCCCGCGTAGTTCGTGCCCGCAATCAGCACCATCTTCTTGCCGAAGTTGAGCACCACTGCGTGTGAGCTGCGAAAGCCCAGTGCCTCGTAATTCTCGATCTTCATGGCGGGGGCGTGCAGGATGGTGAACTCCGGCTCGAAGGTGCCCAGTTGCTCTGGTGTGGGGCGAAGGAACATATTGTAGATGAACAGGTTGTGCCAGGCGCTCTCGTTGACCACACGCACACCCAGGCGGTGCGCCTCGTCCGCACCCGCGTAGACATCGCGGACGAAGAGCTCGTCGCGCCCGTCGAGGTAGCTCACAATCTGCTGGTGCAGGTTGTCAAACGCCTCCTCGGTGACGGCGACATTCACGTTTCCCCACCAGATGTTGCCCTCGGTGTCGGGCTCGCGGACCACAAAGCGGTCCTTGGGGGAGCGGCCCGTGTGGGGCGCGGTGATGGCATTGAACGGTCCCTCAGCGGTGATGACGCCCTCGTTACGGCGCGTCGCGGCCTCGACCAGCGCGGCGGGGCTGAGGTTCCATTGGACATTTCCAGTGGCATTGAGGCCGTGATTGGACAGGTCGTATGAACTTTGGCGAGTCATGAGAAACACTCCTCCGAAATAGATGCTACAGTTTGCCGCCGTTGGCAGGAGCAGGCGTCGGTGCCCGCGTAGCAGCGAGTTTTCAAACGCAGCGGCCTGATTATTAAAAATTCCCGGCAACAGATAGTGCCGCGAAGACTCCTGAAAGCAGGATGCTGACATAGTAACACCGTGCACAAACGGAGGCAAAAAGCAGGGAATTGGAGGGGAAAGCAGGCAAAAAGGGGATGATTCTCTTCCATTTGAGGGGCAAAGATCGTATCATGGTTGTATGGGGAGGCCCTCTCCCCCAGCTTTCAGCCGCCCCCTCTCCCCATTCGAGGAGAGGGGGAAGAACAGTGCAGTGATCTGGAGGAATTAACCATGAACGACGCCCAACGCGCCCGCATTCTGCAAGAGCTGCTCGCTGAACGTGATACGCTGGCCCGCCGCTGGTACAAGGTGCTATGGCGCGACCGATGGGAGCGAAAGGAGGAGCAGGCGCAAGCCTACTTCGTCACGATGGTGGATCGCTTCCTCGCCCTCCTGCTGTCTCCCACCGCTGAGCCGGAGGCAGAGCGCCGCCTGGGCAGTGACCTGGCTGTGTGGTGCCAGGTGCCGGAGGAGCTGATCCGCTCACAGGAGCTTCTCACCCACTATCTGGGCGACCAGTTGAGCGCGGAGGAGGCAAAAGTCTTGCAGCCGCGCCT
>JACCSL010000864.1 GCA_013812995.1 Ardenticatenales bacterium
GGTGAGGGCCACCGCGCAGAACCATGACTCAACCACATATTCTATCAGAACCAGAAACGTAAAACGTATTTAAGACTTAAGGCTGTTCCAAGGAATAGATGGCCCAGGTTATAAACCAAGGAGCGGCGCACCTTATCCTTGGGAAGTTGGATGGTTGCCGCAAATTGGCCCCCTATTTTCTTGCAACGGCCTTACAAGCTTTGTCGGCAACGGCATCGTCCGATGTGCCAACAGGAACACGGTAGCTGACACATGGCACTTCGCACTGCCACAGGTACCAAGGTTGAAATCGTGGCTGTGATTCAACGCTACGACAACGGGGATGCCAAAGTCAGCATTCGCCTGGTCGGTCGGGCGCACTTCGAGATCGTGATGGCTTCCCGCCTTCAGGCCGATGGGGGACCAGAGGAGCTGTGGGCAGCGGTGGCCCAGGCGGAGCAGGGGGCATGAGTCTGCCACAGCGGGCTAAAGACGTGCAGATAAAGAGGTTCAGGCGGCCGTGGAAGTATCTTGCAGGGGCTGGAGCGTTACCTCATAGCCGGAAGGGACTCTATCATGAGCTTGCGCCACCAGCATAGCGAATTGCGAACCGTAGGTCGGTCGTATCCGCCAGTGGCCGTGACTGTTGCAAAGGGCTAGGGAGTTACCGTATACTCCCTGCGCCGGGCCGATACTCTACTCAACCAGGGGGCACTCGTGAACAGAACTAGAGGCATTGCGGTGTTCCTGCTGCTCACCTTTGGCATCGCCTGGGCAACCTGGATTCCCCTCTTTGCCATCGGCATCACCCCAAGGGACCCTCGGTATCAGCTCTGGGGTGCCATTCCGGGCTTCGCGCCTGCGTTGGCGGCCATCATCGTGCGGCGCTTCGTCACTCGCGAGGGGTTTGGCGACGCGGGCTGGTGGCCTCGTCTACGCGACCACTGGCGCTATTACCTCGCGGCCTGGCTATGGCCTCTCTTCGTTGGGCCGCTGACCATTGCCCTCGCCTGGGGTACTGGACTGAGCCAGCCAGATGTTTCCCTACAACGTGCCTTCGCCCAACCCGAACTCGGGGCAAGTTTGCCGCCCGCTGAACTGGTAGCCCTCTCCCCGTTCGCTCTCTTTTTGCCCTTCATGTTTTTGTGCCTCCTCTCGGTTCCCATCCTGTGGGGCGAGGAATTTGGCTGGCGCAGTTACCTACAAATTCGGCTCTTTGCCGAAGAGCCACTGAAAGCGGCAATCGCGACGGGGCTGCTTTGGGGCGTGTGGCATGTGCCCTTCTTGCTGGCAGGCGGCAACTTTCCGAACCAACCCTTGCTGGGGCTTCTGATCTTCCCCATTACGACCACCCTCTGGTCGATTCTCTTCGGTTGGTTGCGCCTGAAAACAGGCAGCTCCTGGCCCAGCGCGGTGGCCCATGCTGCCGCTAACACCTTTGGAGGTACCTGGCTATCGCTGCTTTTCTTTGGCGGGCCAAACTGGGAGTTGGTCAGCTTTGGCTCGGTGCTCGCCTGGGTGCCGATGGGTCTGTTGTGCGCGTGGTTGATCGCGAGTGGGCAGTTGCGCCCGGAAAGGTCGTCTGCATGAAGCTTATTTCTCTGGGGCGAACCGGGGTCAGGGTAAGCCGTCTGTGCCTGGGATGCATGAATTTTGGGGGTCGCACCAACGCCACGGATGCCACTGAGATCATTCATCATGCCCTTGATGGAGGGATCAACTTCATCGACACGGCCAACGTATACGGCCACGATCCCGCCAATTTCCACGAGGGGCGGGGGCGGAGCGAGGAGATCGTTGGCAGCGCCCTGAAAGAGGATGGCAGACGAGCACAGGTGGTGCTGGCAACGAAAGCCCATTTCGCGATGTCGGACGATCCGAACGCGCGCGGGAGCAGTCGCCGCCATCTCATCGAAGCGTGCGAGGCCTCGTTGAAGCGGCTCCAGACCGATTACATCGACCTTTACCAGCTTCACCATCCCACCAACGACATCCCCATTGATGAGACACTCCACGCCCTGGATGATCTGATTCGCGCGGGCAAGGTACGCTACATTGGCACCAGCTCCTTTGCCGCCTGGCAGATCGTGGAATCGCTATGGGCCTCAAAGGAACATGGCCTCCATCGCGTCATCTCCGAGCAGCCCGCGTACAACCTGTTGGACCGACGGGCCGAGCGCGAACTGATCCCGATGGCGCAGAGCTACGGCATCGCTATCCTGCCTTGGTCCCCCACCGCCGGAGGCTTCCTGACGGGGAAGTATCGGCGGGACAACCCTCTACCCAGCGGGTCGCGCTTCGACGCCTTCTGGAAGGGAGAGGAGCAGCGTCATTTTACCGAGGCTGCCTTTGCGGTTCTGGATGCGATAGAAGCGCTGAGCGGGGCAAAGGGTTGCACCTCCTACCAGCTCGCCCTCGCCTGGTGCGCGCAGCAGCCCGGCGTGACAAGCCCGATCATCGGCCCTCGCACGCTGCAACAACTTCAGGATGCCATCCAGGCAGCCACCATCGAACTGACAGCGGAGGAGCTTGAGCAACTCGATACCGTTGCCCCACCGGGTCGCGCCATCGTTCCCTACTATGGGTACGACGGAATGACCTGGGTGAAGTGGGGACCTCATGCCTTTCACTGGTAAGTCAACCACCCCCGAGTTCCACTCGGGGGCTTCGCCCAGGGGGCACCCGCGGCAAGCCCAGTTGATTAGGACCTCAGCCACCACCCTACGGGGTGACGGGGCTACGTTAGCGGTGAATGAGATAGGCACGTCTGGGTACTCCACACGCTCGGACCCCTGCGGCGCGTTGTTAAACATCGCTGAGGGTAGGCGACGTGCGGCGCGTTACCAACAGTAGGCGCTTTAAGCGAAACCATCGTATAACCTTGGCGAAGTGGACCACGCCCCTCGGGGCGGCAGGCTTGAGCTAGCCTGCATCACCATCTATCGGAGCAGTCAGCGACCCACGGGTAACCCCCGTGGGCTTGTTAGGACAAGCCCATGCTGACCACGGTCTAAGCCCGTTGAGGGCTACGTTATCCGGGTCAAGACACCCTGGGGTGCTTGCCAGCCCCAGGCCCTGTCGTCCACTGTTAAACAGTCTGAGGGTCTAAGGCAG
>JACCSL010000881.1 GCA_013812995.1 Ardenticatenales bacterium
GAAGCGATCTGGGCTCGTCGGGTCCCAAGCGTGGGGGCGATTTGAGAGCGAAATTAGGAGGATGCTGATGGCTGCATCATCACCGGGCGAGCGTGCGCCCAACGAGAATGCCCTGCTGGAGTGTGGCGCGGATGGAATCCATGAGGGCTCTGTGATCGGCTGCTGCCATGTCTGCGGGCTCCTGCTGTGCCGGGCCCACCTGTTCCACCAGACGCGGGGAACCGAGTTTGGCGAGGTTGAGCATCGCAAGGCGTACCCGATTACCTGCGGGGAGCACGCGGGCTACTGGTCTCGCAAGGGGATGCCGACCGCTGTTTCTGCCGCTGAGCGCCGGCAGGGCCGTCGCTTCAACCTCTTCCGCCGCAAGGCCAAGGGAACCGCCGCGCAACGCCAGAAGCGCCGTGGCTAGCTTTTTGCTAGCGTCCAGTTGCCAGAGGTCGGTTATTGGATACGATAGTATCTTGAAAGCGCATCTCTGGTAACTGGACGCTTTCTATATTCCAGCGCTTCTGGAAGAGGGTCAATGAGCACGGTTTCATCAGATCAGTTAAATCGTATCGTCTATGCGTTCCACCACGATCCCTTCCAGGTTCTCGGGGCGCATCGGCAGGAGGGGGGGAAGAATGGGGGCGTTGCCATTCGCACCTTCCGCCCCGAGGCCCACCAGGTGCATCTGGTTCGCCTGGACACCGGCGAACGGCTAGAGATGAAGCGCCTCCACGACTACGGTTTCTACGAGGTGCTGCTTCCCACCGCAGCGTTCTTCCCCTACGAGTTCGAGCTTGCCCTCTACGACGGGCAGGTTCGACGCGAGCAGGACCCCTATCGCTTTCCCCCCGTGCTGGGCGAGATGGATCTCCAGTTGATCGGTGAGGGGAAGCACCACCATGTCTACAATCGTCTCGGCGCGCAGTTGATCGAGCATCAGGGAGTGAAGGGCACCGCCTTCGCGCTCTGGGCTCCGGGCGCACAGCGCGTGAGCGTCATTGGGAATTTCAATGGCTGGGACGGGCGGCGTCATCTGATGCGGGTTCGTGGCTCCTCCGGCATCTGGGAGCTTTTTATTCCGGGGCTGGTCGAGGGCGAGCTGTACAAGTACCAGCTTCTTGGTCAGAATGGCCAGGTGATCGAGAAAGCCGATCCCTACGCCTTCGCCACCGAGATGCGCCCGAAGACCGCCAGTAAGGTGTGGAATATCGAGCGGTACGAGTGGCAGGACGCTGAGTGGCTGCGTGCCCGTCTCAAGCGTAACGCGTTCCAGGAACCAATGAACATCTACGAGGCGCATCTGACCTCGTGGGCGCGCTCGCCGGATAATCCTGACAAGTATCTGGACTACCGTCACCTGGCCCATCGCCTGGTGGACTATGTGAAGGAGATGGGGTACACGCACATTGAGTTGCTGCCCATCACGGAATATCCCTACGATGGCTCCTGGGGCTATCAGGTCACGGGGTACTTCGCCCCCACCAGTCGCCTTGGCACGCCGGATGACTTCATGTACTTTGTAGATCACTGTCACCGCAACAACATCGGTGTGCTGGTCGATTGGGTACCTGCGCACTTCCCCAAGGATGAGCATGGCCTGGCGCGCTTCGATGGCTCGGCGCTGTACGAGCATAGCGACTGGCGGCTGGGGGAGCACAAGGATTGGGGCACCTACATCTTCAACTATGGGCGCAACGAGGTGCGGAACTTCCTTATCTCCAGCGCCCTGTTCTGGCTAGACAAGTATCACATCGACGGGATACGCGTGGACGCCGTGGCTTCCATGCTCTACCTGGATTACTCGCGCGAGCCGGGACAGTGGGTTCCCAACCGCTTCGGCGGGCGCGAGAACCTGGATGCCATTGAGTTTCTGCGCCAGCTCAACGAGCTCACCCACCACTACCACCCTGGCATCATCACGGTGGCCGAGGAAAGTACCTCCTTCCCCTTCGTCACCCGCCCCACCTACCTTGGGGGGTTGGGCTTTGACTTCAAGTGGAATATGGGCTGGATGAACGACTCACTCGCGTACATCCAGGCAGACCCCATCTACCGGAAGTATGAGCACAACAAGCTCACCTTTGGCCTGATGTATGCCTTCAGCGAGCACTTCGTCCTACCCATCTCCCATGACGAGGTGGTTCACCTCAAGCACTCGATGGCGGCCAAGATGCCGGGTGACTGGTGGCAGCAGATGGCGAGTCTGCGGACGTACTATGGCTTCATGTTCACGCACCCCGGCAAGAAACTGCTCTTCCAGGGACAGGACATCGGGCAGTGGACCGAGTTCAACGAGGACCGTAGCGTAGACTGGCACCTGCTCCAGCACGAGCAGCACCGAGGACTCAACCGCTGGGTGCATGACCTGCTCCATCTCGTCAAGAACGAGCCTGCCCTACATGAGCAGGACCATAGCTGGGAGGGATTCCAGTGGATCGATGTGAATGACTGGGAGAACTCGATCATCTCGTACCTCCGCTTTGCACGGGATAGAGAAGATTTCCTGGTAGTGATCCATAACTTCACCCCTGTCGTGCGCCACGGCTATCACATCGGTGTGCCCACGGGCGGCACCTACCTGGAAGTGTTGAACTCCGATGCGAGCAACTACTGGGGGAGCGGCATCGGCAACCAGGGACAAATCCACGCGGACGATCAACCCTGGATGGGCTTTCCCCACGGAATGCTGCTGAGCCTGCCACCCATGTCTACCCTTGTCCTCAAGCCGCGCCGCGAGAAGTCTATTGAGGTCGAGGAAGGCGCAACCCCCGTTCTGACCGAGCAGGAGGTACGCGGAAGCGCCGCGCAGGCATCGGAGAGACCAGGTTGGGTCGACAACATCGCCCTCAAGGGCGGAGAGACGCCCGCCCTCGCCTCGCCGGTCCCCGCCGATGCCGCGCCCTTCTTTGTGGACACCACCCGGATAGACGCTGCGCCTGCGGCGGAAAGCGTGGAAGAAGCATCGCCTCCCCCAGCCGAAGTCAAGGAGCCCGCGCCCAAGCAGGTCCGACGGCGCAAGAAGAAGGGCGATGAGGGAAAATAGAGTTGGGCAACTAAAGAGCACCGGGATGCATCCCGGTGCTCTTTTCTTTAGCGCCCATCAAAGCAATACGATAAGGGAACAACTCGGCGCGCATGACGCTTTTTTGCACCGCCGGGTCGCCCTGCATGAGCTGCTGGGCCGCGTCATCGTTGGCAGCTCTGAAGATGACGATGCCAAAGCTGCTAGCATCCGTGTGGAGCGTGCGCCCCGCAAGGACAACCACGCCCTCCTCCGTCAACCGCGTCAGGTCAGCCATATCTTTTGGATTTCCTTTGTCTACGGGAGCATTCTGTCAAACTTCTTCTTGACAGCGGGCAGATACTTCTCGGAGACAAACCACTCGACCAGGCCACACCGCCCGCAGATATATATCTGAAACTTGGATGCTGTGAAGAACCCCAATGGTAGGAGCGTTGGGCCATCCCCGCCATTGGCGGTGACCTCCTTGGTATAGAACTCCGTCCCACTACAGACACGGCAGCGCCTTGGGCCTGGCGGATGCAGGGGCTCTTCTTTGTATTGCTCACTCATCTCGACCCTCCGAAAACATGGCTAATGCCTTCTTCAATAAAGAGATGGACGTTTAATGGTATGAGGGTATCATAACTGGCGACAGTCCATCAAACCCCCGGAGAAAGCAGCCGATGAATGCGTTTCGTCGCTCCCTGAGATACAGTCGTCCCTATGCGGCTATCTCGCTGGGGGCTTTTCTTTCCCTGCTGCTCGTGACCGTCACCAATCTCTACGCGCCGCAGCTGGTGCGCCTGCTCATCGACAATGGCATCCTCGTCGAGAACTGGAATGGCATCGTCACCGCAACGACGGGGCTCATCGTGGTGGCGGTGGCGCGCGGGCTCTTCACCTTCTTGCAGGGCTACTGGTCCGAGAAAGCGTCCCAGGGTGTGGCCTACGACCTGCGCAACGATGTCTACAGCAAGTTGGCGACTCTCTCTTTCTCCTACCACGACCAGCACCAGACCGGCCAACTTATGACGCGCGTGACCTCGGATGTCGAGGGCGTGCGCCTCTTTTTTGCGCAGGGGCTGCTGCAATTTGTTTCCGCCATCCTGACCCTCATCAGCAGCGCGATAATTCTCTTTGCCACCGATTGGCGGCTGGCGCTGGCCGCGCTCTCCACCGTGCCTCTCATGGGCGGAATCTTCGGCTTTCTCTTCACCCACCTCTTTCCTCGCTTCCGCATCGTGCAGAAGAAGCTGGGCAACCTCAACACCATCCTGCAAGAGAGCATTGCCGGGGTGCGCGTGGTCAAGGCGTTCGCGGCGGAACCCCACGAGCTAGCCCGCTACCGCGCCGGGAACGAGGGGTTGTACCAGGAATTTCTCGGTGTGGTGCGACTCTTCTCTCTTGGGTTTCCCCTCGTTTTTTTCTTCGCCAACCTGGGCACACTCATCGTCATCTGGTACGGGGGCAACCGTGTGATCTCGGGCAATCTTTCCCTTGGCACCCTCATCGCCTTCAACACCTACCTGGCCTTGCTACTCATGCCAATCTTCCAGCTGGGTTTTATCTCGCAGCTACTCGCGCGCGCCTCCGCCTCCTCCGAGCGGCTCTTCGAGATCATCGACGCGGAGAGCGAGGTGCAGGAGCGCCCCGGCGCGACACGGCTGGGGACGATGACGGGGCGAGTCACCTTCGACGAGGTGCATTTTCGCTACGTCGGGGCGGAGGAGGAGGTGCTGCGCGGTATCTCCTTTGAGGCCGAGCCAGGGCAAACCGTGGCCGTCCTGGGGGCGACCGGGAGCGGCAAGAGCACCATCATCAACCTGATTCCGCGCTTCTACGATGTAACGGGCGGCGCGGTTCGCATCGATGGCAGCGATGTGCGAGACATCACCCTGGGCTCGCTCCGCTCTCAGATCGGGATTGTGCTCCAGGACGCGACCCTCGTCAGCGGTACGCTGCGAGACAATATCGCCTTTGGCTGCCCGGATGCCACGGACGAGGAGGTCGAGCGGGCGGCCCGCACCGCCCAGG
>JACCSL010000883.1 GCA_013812995.1 Ardenticatenales bacterium
GGGAGACCCTCTACCCACTCCTACCTCATCTCGATTTGCTACTGCTGAACGAGGACGAGGGAGAAAAAGTCACCGGCGAGCAGGAGCCGGATGCAATGATCGAGGCTCTGCTGGCGAGTGGTGTGCAGAGCGTGATCCTCAAGCAGGGTGAGGCGGGCTGCCGCGTGGAAGGCAAACTGGGTCCGCTGCGGCTGCCCGCGTTCCCCGCGACCTGCGTGGATAGCACCGGGGCGGGCGATGCCTTTGTCGCGGCGCTTCTTGCTGCGCTTGCACGAGGCAATCCCTTTGTAGAGGCCCTGCATTGGGCCAGTGCCGCTGGCGCGGCCAACGTCGAGGCAGTTGGTGCCACGGGTGCGTGGGACGGCTGGCATGATTTAGCAACGATTGTCGAGCGGATGGAGCAACCATGAGCAAGAATGCAAAACGTGGCTGGAAGCCGGAGAGTACCTGGCTCTTCGTCGTGGGAACCTTGGAGTGGAAAAACAGCGATATGTTTTCGCCCTTTCCCCAGGAGCAGCGCCGCGACGCGGCATTGGTGGACTTTTTCAAAGAATCAGGGGTTCCCCAGGGACAGATTATTTATCTTCAGGACAAGCACGCAACCTCTGAGCGCATCAATAAAGAGATGAGAAAGCATCTCCCGCAGGCCGCAGAGGGCGACATGCTCTTTTTCTATTATTGCGGTCACGGGTACCGCTCTGACGACAGCGCCGCCTTCTTTGCGAGCTATGATTCGGGGGACGAGGGTATCTCAGAGTGGGCGATGGACTCCGTGCCCAAGATGATCGAGGCACACTTCCCCGGCTCGCACGCCCTGCTGGCGGTTGATTGCTGCTACTCCGGAATGCTTGCCAGCGCGATCAAGGAACGCAACGGTTCGATCTCTTACGCCTGTCTTACCTCCTCGCTCGCTAGCGAAGCCTCTACAGGCAACTGGACCTTTACCGAGGGACTCCTCGCTGGGCTGCGGGGCAACTGCCACATCGACTCGGAAAGCGATGGCACCATCACCCTGGAAGAACTGGCACAGCAGATCAAAGATGACATGGCCTTCGCGGAGGAGCAGCGCACTTCTTTTGCCGTCACCGGTACCTTTGACCCAAAGATTATCCTGGCAACGGCCAAAGCCAAGAGCGATCCCCGCGTTGGTCAGCGCGTCGAGGTCGAGGACGAGGGCGACTGGTACAAGGCACGCATCATTGATGCCCGCAATGGAAAATTCAAGGTTCACTACTATGGGTGGGAGGAATCCGATCAGGATTGGGTCGGCCCCGAGCGAATTCGCGATTTCCAGCCCCGCCAGTTCCCGGTTGGCACTCAGGTGGAGGTCAAGTGGAAGCAAAAGTGGTTTCAGGCCGAGGTGCTCCAGAGTCGCGGTGGCGTTCATCTGATTCATTACCTTGATTACAGCGACGAGTGGGATGAGTGGGTTGCCTCCAACCGTATCCGCCTGCCGGAATCCTGACCCTCATGCAGATTATCCAGGTAGATCAAAATCTCGCGGGGCTACCCACGCCGAACGACTGTATCCTTGCACTCTCGCACGAGTTTCCGCCTCTGGACCTTGTCACTACCGTCTTTGCCTTCGCCTTTGACGAAGATCGCCTGCTCCTGGCCCACCTGCCGCGTGGCTGGGAGCTTCCGGGCGGTCATATCGAGTCAGGTGAGCGCCCCGAGGAGGCACTCCGCCGCGAGATTGCAGAGGAAACGGGGGCCACCGTTGCTCCCCTGCGCCTCTTCGCCTACCAGAGAATTCGTCTCCTTTGTCCCGAGCCTGCTGTCTATACCTATCCTTACCCGGACAGCTACCAACTTTTCTTTATGACTCAGGTGATCACACTTGGCATCCCCCATCCTACCAGCGAGGCCCTGGCATCTCAGAGTCTCGCCCCGGCGCAGGCCCGTGCCCTCCCGTGGATTCAGCGCAACCTTGTCCTATATGAGGCCGCGCTGGTCCACGCACAAAGAGGCTTGAACACTTCAAAGGCGGATTGAGGGAGATCAGAGTTATTGGCGTTGTCCTTGCTTCCTATTTCCCATGAACGATTGGCATTTACAGATGGGAGCAAAAAATTATGATTTTTAAAGAGACACTGGGATTGTCCGCAGCAAAGGTCAGGAAGTTTTGTCGGATGGGCGTGGCACGCTCACTGGCTGCTCCTCAACTAGTAGCCCTCCTGGGCTCTCTTGATCATGAGGTGCTGGGCAGAACGACCTTACCTGTTCTTAAGGCAATGCATGAAGAGCTGCCCCACTTCTATGAATGGATTGAGGAATGGCGTCGCGCCTATCCCAACAGTACCTTTGCGGCACCGGATTCTTCCGGCCACGCCATCCGCTGGATCCTGATCTATCTAGAGCAGGGAAAAGGCATTGAGGAACTCCTTCAAGCTCATGCTCGCGTCCCCCTTGACCTGATGTGGGAAGGCACACCGCGACTGCTTGCCCTCTTTGACCCCCTACCCTCCCTCGAACGCCATACCTGGAAGTCAGCGGTGGCTTTATTATGTCTCCTTCTCATCGTGGCAGCTTGTGAGCGGGAGGAGCGACTTCCAACGGAGTTGATTCCCTCACGAGATAGCTCTCCAACTTGACGATTTTCCTGGCGTGTGGAATTGTCCTCACCGGAGGAAACAGCACTCTTGAGACCCTATCACTTTCTCATTCTGATACTCATCCTGCTCGCCGCCTGTAGCACCAATGCCACCTCACGCGCCGGAACCATTGACTTAAAAGAATGTCATCTCTCCGCACCTGGCTTACCCCTGCGCCTGCCCGCCAAATGCGGCACGCTGACACTCTTCGAGAACCGCGCCACGCAAAGTGGGCGGCAGATCACCCTGAACATCGCCGTAGTCCCGGCTAGAGGGCGCGATGTCGAGCCGGACCCGCTTGTCTTCCTGGCGGGGGGGCCCGGCCAGGCCGCCACCGAGTCCTATGTGCAAATTTCCACCGCCTTCGACCGCATCAACCGGGATCGGGATATCGTTCTGGTAGATCAGCGCGGCACCGGCCACTCCAATGCACTGCGCTGCGAGCCCGCCGAAACAACCACGGAGCCCGCCAAGGTTGTCTTTGATGAGGCGCAACAGGCCGAAGAGATAAAGGCGTGCCTCGCCCAGCTCAATGCCGACCCCACGCTTTACACCACTGCCATCGCGATGGATGACCTGGACGCGGTGCGCGCAGCCCTGGGCTACGAGCGCGTCAAC
>JACCSL010000886.1 GCA_013812995.1 Ardenticatenales bacterium
ACCTACGCCTGCGTCATGGCAGCCAGGGCTCCCTCGCCAGCGATCTGATCGATGTGCTTTCCCAGGTTTGGAAAGGGCTGGCGACCGGGTAGAGCCGCCAGTCCTTTCCAGAGCTATCCTACTTTCGGTATATGTGCCAGCGCCACCTGGATCGCCTCTGCCGGATACTCGAAATCCTCCAGCTTACCGCTGAAATAGCTATCGTAGGCACCCATGTCAAAGTGCCCATGACCCGATAGATTGATGAAGAGTGTTTTGCCCTCGCCACTCTCCTTGCAACGCAGTGCCTCATCAATGCAGGCAGCAATGGCATGGCTGGATTCCGGGGCCGGAATAATACCCTCCGCACGAGCAAACTGTACCCCGGCGGCAAAGGTCGCTAGCTGGGGAACGGCAACGGCCTCCAGCAGCTTTTCGTGATAGAGTTGCGATACCAGGGCAGAATCCCCGTGGTAGCGCAGCCCCCCCGCATGAATACTTGGGGGCATAAAATCATGACCAAGCGTATACATCAGCAGCATGGGCGTGAGCTGAGCACTATCGCCAAAGTCATAAGCATATATCCCGCGTGTCAGAGTAGGGCAAGAAGTCGGCTCGACAGCAACTAACCGCACTTCCTTACCCGCTGCCTTGTCAGCAAAGAAGGGAAACGCCGCCCCCCCAAAGTTAGAGCCACCCCCACAGGGAGCAAAGATCACATCCGGATACTCTCCTACCTTCTCGAACTGCTTTTTGGCCTCCAGCCCAATCACAGTTTGGTGCAAAAGGACATGATTTAGCACCGAACCGAGCGCATAGTTTGTATCCACACGCGAGGCCGCTTCTTCCACCGCCTCCGAGATTGCCAGACCCAGTGAGCCCGGACTATCAGGATCAGCCGCTAGGGCAGTGCGCCCGACCTGCGTCTGCTGGGAGGGACTGGCACAAATCTCGGCTCCCCATGTCTGCATCATGGAGCGGCGATAGGGTTTCTGCTCATAGCTGACCTTGACCATGTACACCCGTACCTCCAGCCCGAACATCTGCCCGGCCAGTGCCATCGCACTGCCCCATTGCCCCGCCCCGGTTTCCGTAGCAATGCGCTTGATCCCGGCCTGAGCATTGTAGTACGCCTGGGCAATTGAGGTGTTAACCTTGTGCGATCCCCCAGGAGAGACACCCTCGTGCTTGTAATAGATTTTCGCAGGCGTGCTGAGTGCCGCCTCTAGACGGTGCGCCCGATAGAGCGGCGTGGGTCGCCAGAGTTGGTAGAGGGCTCGCACCTCTTCTGGGATTGCTATCCATCGCTGGCCCGACACTTCCTGCTCAATAAGGCTCATCGGGAAAATTGCCGCCAGCGCCTCGGGACCTATCGGTGTCCCATCCGGTCCAAGTGGCGGAGCAGGCGGGTTGGGCATGTCCGCAATAATGTTATACCAGTGGGTGGGAATCTCGGATTCATCCAGCAGTATCTTAGTTTGTGACATGGCGAGTTCCTTTGAGAAGCAGGCGAGTAAATAGACGAACGCCAGTATAAGACTCAAATTGCCCGCGTCCAACAGATGCCGATAATGGAGCAAGATAATCCCCACAAGGAGACCCGATGACTATTCAACCGGACATGATTGGCATTGTCGTTCGCGATATGGCAGAGGCCCTATGCTTCTACCGCTTACTCGGCCTGGATATTCCCTCGGATGTAGAGAGCGAGCCGCATGTCGAGATTATCACAGCAAATGGCTATCGCATCGCGTGGGATACAGAGGAATTGGCAAAATCACTCTTCCCAGGCTGGCCACAGCCTATCGGGCAACGCATGAGCCTAGCCTTTAAGTGCGATAATCCCACAGAGGTCGATGCACTCTATGACCGCATTACCCAGGCGGGGTACCAGGGACACAAGCCCCCCTGGGATGCCTTCTGGGGGCAACGCTATGCCGTCGTGGCGGACCCAGATGGAACACTGCTCGACCTCTTCGCGCCCCTCTAGAGGCAACAAGCGTCTCGTTCATATTTCACTTCCGATAAGTGCTGCTTAATGCAACCCAGACGGGTGTGTCGCGTGGTCAATTTGCTCATAGGGGCGACGCCATACAAGCCTGGGGTGTGGTAGAAACGAAAAAGACCCTGGGGGGACCAGGGCCTTTTTCTTGGGCTGGTATGGAGGTGGCGGGCGGCGACCCCTTATGAACCAAAATTATCCCCAAATTTAGTCGATGTTCTCAGCAAAAAACGGTGCGTATTCAGGCTTGGCGATGACGCGTATCTGCGTCGAGCTCAATTCTACCCGCTCTACCACCTCCCTGACCAACTTCTTCTTTTCGGCTGGGGTTGCCATCTCCCACACCTGTGCCAACCCACGCAGAACCTCGGATGCCGCCGCACCCTTCCGTGCGCTGGCAGCGCTTGGCAATGCGTCCAACTCCGCCTGAATCCGAGATCTCTCCCTCATGTACTCCTCACGCTCGATATCTTGGAGCAGGTAGAGGTCTTTCAGCCGCTTCAACTCGGTTCGCAGCCGCTTGGCACTTTTGGTTGAGTCTGAGGTGGGCTTTTCCCTCTCCAGTTGCTCAGTGATTGCCTCGATCTCTTCCTGCGACTTTGCGGAAAAAGCAAGACCCGTAAGGAATCGTTCGACTTCGGCCTCCACGTCGTTCGCCTGACTGGCTGACAAAACTCATTTTGGCCTCCAACAGATCCAGAAAGCCCGTCACCCCATACTATATCTTGTGGGTATCTGGCAGCAGCAACCACGAGATATAGATGGCAGAGGTGCTGAGATGCA
>JACCSL010000915.1 GCA_013812995.1 Ardenticatenales bacterium
GAGAAGAGCGCAGCAAGAATCATGACTAGGGCAATCATCGTTGGGACATCGAAGTTCATCGCCGACTCCTTCTTGGCTGGGTGATAGCGGGCATCTCGGTGACGCCCGTTTCCAGGGCATCGCGCAGCCGCCTGTATGTCTCTTTCGAGAGAGGATTCCCTTCGGCGAACCGCTCTTGAAGTTCTTTCTTCAGCGAGGCTGGCTGGGTCACGGGGATCGGAGCCTCGTCAGCGTGGTGCAACTCTGCCTTCGACGAGAGAAACAGAACCACCGCCTCGACGGGAATCGCGGCGGCCAGGTCGGGGAGATGCACCTGGAGCCAGGATTTTACATCATTGACGGCCTGGGCTGCCTCCTCGGTGGGATTGCCCAGCCACTCGGCGGTCAACCCCTTGAAATAGAGCTGGTAGAGCATCCGCAGCGAATACTCGCTGTGCCAGCGTGCCTTTTCCTTGTCATACACTACCTTTCCCTCGTAGCGTTTCACCTTGATGGGGATTAGCCCCTTGGGGGTGAGGAGAAGGTGTGGTACCGGGTGGATGGGGAAGTGGTTGAACAACACATGGCGCGAATCAAAGCGCTCCAACGTCTTTTCCAGGAGCGGCTCGGGGAGCGGAGGGCGCAGCCAGCGATTGACATGGTAGGTGCCAATCGAGGCGACGGCCAGCCCGCCCAGGGCTCCCAGGAAGCCCCAGGAGGCGAGTGGGCTCTCCGGCTGGAGGCTGATAAACAGCGCCACCGCCATAATCAGCACCCCGGCCACGCTGAACATCACGCCGATTTTCTGCTTCTGCTCGATCTTCTTGATGTTGGTATAGGCTTTCATAGCAGCGTGCGGTTACTCGTGCCCATTGCCATTACCGTTGCCATTGCGGCTCCACCGTCGAAGAATCATGCTGGCATTCTGCCCCCCCAGCCCAAAGTTGCTGGACATGGCGTACTCGACCTTCGCGCGTCGCGCCTCGGCCGTCACGAAATCCAGGCCAAACTCGGGGTCGGGGTTGTCACAGTTGAGCGTGGGGTGAATCCGCTGCGTCTCCAGTGTCAGGAGCGTCGCGAGCCCCTCCAGCGCCCCTGCCGCGCCCATCGCGTGGCCCACCATACTCTTGGTACTAGAAATCGGAACCTGGTAGATGTGCTCGCCAAACGCCTGCTTCATTGCCTTGACCTCCACCGCATCCCCCATCGGGGTGCCGGGGCCATGCGGGTTGATGTAGCCAATCTGCTCCAGGGCAACACCTGAATATTTGGCCGCGAGCTGCATGGCGCGCACGGCTCCCAGCCCTTCGGGGTCTGGCTGCGCCATGTGGAAGGCATCGCTCGTGGCCGCGCCCCCCATGACCTCACCGTAGATCGTTGCGCCGCGCGCCTGCGCGTGCTCCAGCGATTCCAGCACGAAGACAGCCGCGCCCTCACCCATGAGAAAGCCATCCCGCTCCTGGTCAAAGGGGCGAATCGCCTGGTGCGGGGCATCGTTGCGCGTACTCATGCCGCGCATTGAGCAGTAGCCACCGAAGGCTACATCGTTGATGGCCGCCTCGGTGCCTCCCGTAATGATCGTGTGCGCCCAGCCGCGCCGGATGACCTCGGCGGCCTCAATGACGGCCTGGGTGCCCGTCGCACAGGCCGAGGCATGGGTGCTGAGATAGCCCCGGATGCCAAAGGTCACCGCAATATGATAGGCGGGCATGTTGGGCAGCGCGCCCGGCAGGTGGAAAGGGGAGATCGACTTCCAGCCGCGCTCGGAATGCAGGGCCATCATCCCGGCATAGCCCTGATCAAAGCCACCAATGCCCGTGCCCAGGAAGATGCCCGTGCCCTCATCGATGTTGCCCTCGTGAAGCCCTGCATCGTCCACAGCCTGCCGTGCGGCGGCGATGGCAAACTGCGAGCAACGCGCCATGCGGCGTGCCTCCTTGCGGTCCATCCACAACTCAGGCTTCCACTCCTTCACCTCGCCCGCGATCTGGGTGGGAAAGGGGGACGGGTCGAAGAGGGTTACACGCTCAATCCCACTATACCCATGCAGCAGGTTGTCCCAAAAGGTCTGCACATCATTGCCGACCGGAGAGATCACTCCCCGGCCAGTGATAACAACTCGTATTCTCGTTGACTCCATCAGCCTACTTCCGCCCCTTCTTTATCCGTCACTTTCACCTGGGACATTCCCTCGGTGATTGCCGCCACAATGTTACTCTGCACGGCGTCGCGCGCGGCGCGAATACCATTCTGGATGGCATAGGCGCTGGAGGAGCCGTGGCCGACCAACACTACCCCGTTCAAGCCGAGCAGTGGTGCGCCACCGATCTCATCGGCGCTGGTCGCCTTCTTCACGCGGGGGAAACCGAGCGGCATGAAGAGCGCGCCGGCCAGCATGGAGAGCGGGTCGCCCTTGAAGGCATCCTTGAGCAGGGCCTTGGTCATCGTGGCAAGGCCCTCGGCTGTTTTGATTACAATATTTCCGGTAAAGCCATCCGTGACGATCACATCGAAGTTGCCAAGCCCCAGGTCGCGCCCCTCGGCATTGCCCATGAAGTTGATTGGCAACTGCTTGATGAGCTGGTATGCCTCCAGCACCATCTCGTTGCCCTTGCCCTCTTCCTCCCCATTCGACATGATGGCAACCGTGGGGTTGGGGCGCTTGAGCACACGCTCCGCGTAGAGCGAACCCATGAGGGCAAACTGCTGCAAGAAGTCGGGCTTCACATCCGCGTTGGCCCCGATGTCCAGAAGGAAGGTGCTGCCGCGCATGGTGGGGAAGAGCGCCGAGAGCGCGGGGCGCTTCACGCCGCGAATTCGCCCGAGGTACAGGATGCCCGCCGCGAGCATGCCGCCTGTGTTGCCCGCCGAGAAAAAGCCGTCGATTTCCTTCTTCTTGAGGAGTTGCATCCCCACGACCATCGACGACTCTTTCTTCGTCTTGACCGCCTGGGCGGGGTGATCCGTCATCTCGATGACCTCTCTGGCGTGGACCACCTCGAAGCCATTATGGTCTTTGTGTTTGGCGAGTTCTCTCTCGATGACATCCTCGGGGCCGATGAGGATAATCTCTATCTCAGGGTAGGCTTTGGACGCCATCACTGCACCCTCGATGGTAACCTGCGGCGCGTGGTCGCCACCCATGACATCTAAAGCAATGCGCATATCAATTCTCTCCTTGAGGTGGGCAAATTGCGCGGAGTATATAGAGGTTAAGTCACGTTGTCAGCTTTTGAAAGGCAAAACGTAAAACGTAAAACGTAACTGCTTCTGACTGAATTTGTGGTATGGAAGAGGGGAAGCGTGCCAGCGAAGCCCTCTCCCCCACGTCGCTTCGCTCCGTGTCCCCTCTCCCGATTTCGGGAGAGGGGTGGCCGAAGGC
>JACCSL010000917.1 GCA_013812995.1 Ardenticatenales bacterium
ATCAGCTTCTGCCCGCCCCCCTTCACCTCGACACGAATCTCTGTGGCCCCCGCGTCGATGGAATTCTCGACGAGCTCTTTTACCACACTGGCGGGGCGCTCGACCACCTCTCCTGCCGCAATCTTGCTTGCCACATCAGCGGGCAACCTTTGAATCGCCATCGGACACCTCGTTTCTCTGCGCGTTTATGCGAACAAGTGTACCACAGCCGGTGGACAGAAACGAGCGTGGAGAGGGTGGAGGCGTGGAGAGGGTGCGATTCACTTTTTTGGACAACCTCGGTGGGCAAGGGAAAACAAAGAGACGCAACGGGGCTGCGTCTCTTCGTTGAGCGTATGAGGTTGGGGATGTGCCGCCGGGTGTCAGGCTTCCGGTGGCTCGGCCGCGTAGGTCGCCTCGACATCTTTTACGAGGCGCTCAGCCTGCTCCCAGGTGAGGCTCACGGGGCGCGGGCGGCGGCTCTGCCCTCTTTGTCCCTCGTAGCGCCGGAGGGATAGCTCATCCGGCGTGACCCACATTTCGTAGTAGGGTTGTTCTTCGTCGGGGCTATCTGTGATTTGGCTGCGTAGGAGTGCTTTCTGCTCGCTACCTTCGACGAGTATCAGCGGCTCCAGCAGGTACGACGCGCGCCCGGCCAGGTCACGGGCCAACGATGAAGCGTCGCGGGCAGAGGGCTCTTTGCGTGTCAGGTGCAGGCTATCCGTGCGAATTCCCACGGTGTCGGCCTGGGCCTGCTCTGCCTCCAACGTCCACCCCCCGTGCTGCCCATGCTGCGTTGGGTCGCTCTGTAATGGTGTGAGCAATGGATGAGGGGTCATGATGGTACCTCCTTACGGCTCCACGTCTGGGCTATTGACGCCTATAGTTACTATGACTATACGATATATCAACACATTTGGTATAGGAATTTAATCCTTATGTAAAACACATTTCATGCCACGAGTTTGGCTTATTTTATCCGCTTGGTCATGTGCTCCTTGCCATCGAAGGAGAGCAGGCGCGCTGTATCGTCGATGACGCTTTCCAGATAGATGGGGCGCTTCCAGAGTGCGAAGAGATTCTTGAGTGTGTCCCGCGCCTCGTCGAGCTTGAGTTCCACCCCCTCATAGCGGTGGCGGAGCAGGAGCGCGCCGCGATTCTCATAGTTGGCATCCTGCACCTGGATGGTGGGCTGCCCGAAGTTGGTGAGCATGAAGAGAAGTCGCTGCTTGATAGCCTGGAACTCCCGGCTGTCGATCTCGTAGCGCCCCGTGCGCTCGTTGTAGTGGTAGGTGAAGAGCTGGTGACGATTGCAGAAATCCTCGGTGAAGAAGGTGTCGATGAAGCCCACATCGTTGTAGACCTTGCGCACCTCGAAGATTTTCTTTCGCCCAAGGCCAAGCTTCCGGTCCCAGGCATGGCGGGCGCGTGCGTCGTCACACTCCTCCCACTCCTTGCCAAACTGCCCCTTGTTCCAGCGCTCCTCGATGTCGCGCAGCAACTCCAGGCCAATCTTGTAGGGGTTGATGCGCTGCGGGCTCATCGCGACGGTGCCGGAGTGGTGGTCTGCGTAGTCCACGACCTCCGCATCGGTCATCACGCCGGAGCGCGTCATGATGGTGGTGTGCCAGTAGCTGTTGTGGTTGATGAAGCCCTGTGCGGCATAGCGATGCGTCTCCGCCACGGAAATATCATAGACATCCGCCCGCCGCCGCTCGATGGCGACGATTTTATCTTCCCAGGGTTGTTTGCAGAACCACTGACGGTCCTCAACGTAGGTACGAAGTGCCTCCTGTTTGCAAGCAAGGCCAAAGCCGATTTCTTCATAAAATACTTTGGCTGATTTCCCAAGTATCTGAATATTCCATCCACCGTCCCCCTTTAGGTAGCGAGTGGAGAGAATTCCAAAATTGAGCAGGAGAAGTTGCGTCATCTTGCCTAGTTTATCACTAGATGTGGATAGAATGACCCCCGCTTCCCCGGCGTATGCATCACAGTCGAAGTAGGCGCTCAGGAAGGCGGCAACGACGGACTTGGGGGAGCGAAGAATGACTTCAGGAACTTCCTTAATTCTAGCAGCCCGCCCCGTCTTTAAGCCGAGGTAAAGTTTCAGGAATTCTTCCACATGTTTGGAAGAGAACCCAACTCGCCATCGGTTTGGATGCCATTTCTTTCGGGCTTGTAACCCAAAATGATGTTTAACAAGTTCAACAAATCGATCTGCATGCTCCTCATCCCCTGTCGTCAGACCCATCGTGCGCTTCACCTCGCTAATGTGTCCATCACCTATCAGATGGCCTAATAGCGAGGCCAAACTCTCATCTACAACAGTTGGCACTAATACTTTCTGGCGTCTATTTTTCAGTTTTCCCTTTACCAAATCTACATCGTAGGCTTCCATCAGAGCAGTGAGTTTGTCACCATACTCACCAGGCTCTCCCCGCTGATAGCGCACCACTGTCGCAGGGTCGACATCCGCCAGTGCAGCTGCTTCTTCCAGGGTTATACGATCTCGCAGTTGCCAATCGAGCTGCACATACTCTTTTGCCCAGAGGTTATTTCCCGCACCCAGTTGCACCTTATCCCCCACCACCAGTTCATCTAGCCGCCGCCAACTTCCATCCGGCAGTATAATTCGATGTGTGATGGAACCCTCCAGTTCCAGCCCACGCTTCGTCCGAATCCACACCGTCTCGCGGTCCTCGAACTTTGCCCAATCGTAGATGGATTGCTGTGCCTCACCATCGGCCACCTGCACGGTAAGTCGTCGGTCAACAATATCGCCGAGTCGCAGTAAACCGTTCGCTGTATAGACCGATGAGCCGACAGTCAGGCAGGCCCATCCTTCATTTAAGGTCTTTGTCATGCCCTGTGGGGCGAAGTAGTAGGCTTCTTTTCGTACTATATCGAGAACATCCTGCTGCCAGCGCTCCAGCGGGGCGTTTTCCAGAAGGAAATGAAGCACGTCGCGCTGTGGTTCAGCGGGGAAGCGCTCGACGCGGGCACGGAGCGTCTCACTGCGCTGCTCTGCTTCGGCCCGGAGCACATCGGGCGGGTTGATGAAGCTATCCATGTAGTCGCGCTCGACCCGCAGCTTGGGCGTCGTGGAGCGGCGCATATCAACTTCGATATCCTGGTAGCTTTCCAGGCGAGCCGCAGGAATGCCGTAGTAGGGCGCGTGCTGGTCGATCAGGTTTTCCAGCGAGAGGCAGACGTCGATGAACTCCTCCACCTCCTCGTAGCCGATACGGTCGATGATGCGCCAGATGCGGGTGGCATGGTTCGCCATCTCGTCCATCATCTTGCGGTTCGTGTGGCCGAACCAGAGGTTGTTTTTGAAAAAATCACTATGAGCATAGACATGCGCGACAACAATCTTCTGGTCTATCAACTCGTTGGATTCGAGCAGGTAGGCGTAGCACGGGTCGGTGTTGATGACCATCTCGTAGATCTTGTGCAGGCCGTAGGCGTAGCTCTTGCGCATCCGCTCGTACTCCATCCCCCAGCGCCAGTGCGGGTAGCGCGTGGGAAAGCCCATGTACGCCGCGAACTCGTTCATCTGCTGGAAATCGACCATCTCGTAGATGACCTCGAAGAAATCAAGGCCGTAGTCCACCGCAATGGCGCGGATGAGGTCCCGCTCGCGTAGAATATCCGCTGGAAGAGTTTTGGGAACGTGGGGCATGGTCTATTTCCCTTTGCCGAGGAAGGTCTTGATGGAATCGAGGATGCCGTCGCGCCCGGTGATCTGGCTGAGGATAACGGTCTCGTGCTCGGTGGGGTAATGTTTGCGCAGCTCGTGCAGGAACTCGCCGGAGCCGTAGTAGCTCTCGACCTGCCCGTAGCAGAAGATGTTGGATTTGGGCAGAATCTGCTCATCCAGCAGGCGCATACACTTTTCCGTGTCGCCACCGCCCCAGTTTTCGCCATCGGAGAAGTGGAACGGATATATGTTCCACTCGTCGGGCGGGTAGCTCTCGTCGATTAGCCGGTTGCAGAGATTGTAGGCAGAGGAGATCATGGTGCCGCCGCTCTCGCGGGTGTGGAAGAAGGTGTGTCGGTCTACCTCCCGCGCCTGGGCGTCATGGATGATGTAGCGCGTCTCCAGGTTTTGGTACTGGGCGCGCAGCCAGGTATCGATCCAGAAGGTCTCGATGCGGACGATCTCTTTTTGCTCGTCGCCCATGCTACCGCTCACATCCATCATGAGGATGATGACCGCGTTGGACTCCGGCTTGCGGACTTCCTTCCAGGAGCGGTAGCGTCGGTCATCACGCACCGGGACGACGCGCGGGTCACGGAAGTTGTACTCGCCACTGGAAATCTGCCGCTTGAGCGCCTCCCGGTAGGTGCGCTTGAAGTGGCGCAGGCTCTCCGGCCCCACGCGGCGGATGCCCGAGTAGCGATCTTTCTCGGAGATAATGTTCTTCTGCCCCTTGGGCTCGATGCGGGGCAGCTCCAACTCCTCGGCCATGATCTGGGCCAGCTCCTCCAGGGTGAGGTCCACCTCCAGAATGTGCCGCCCCTCGCCGCTGCCTGCGCCCCCGTCCCCGCTCTGCGGATCCCCGGCGATGGGCTGACCCGGCTCGCCCTCGCCCTGCCCCACTCCGCCCGTCTGCCGGGAGCCATAGCGGAAGTGGGGAATGTTCACCTGCGGCACGGGAATACTCACCAGATTCTTCCCCTGGCGGCCAATCATCTCCCCTTTGGAGATGTACTGTTTGAGATTCTTCCGAACCTGGCCGCGCGCAATCTGCTTGAAGCGCTGGCCATCGCGTTCGATTCGGGAGGCCATACATTCCTCCTGAGTGGTTCTATGGGGCGTAAAACGTAAAACATAACTGGTTCTGATAGAATATGTGGTTGAGTCATGGCTCTGCGCGGTGGCCCTCACCCCCACGTCGCTTC
>JACCSL010000939.1 GCA_013812995.1 Ardenticatenales bacterium
CGTGAGGACCACGCGCTGCGCCACCGGCTGCGCCAGCCCCTTGACACTGATGCGCTCCTCCAGAATCGTCGCGGGCAGAACCATGTCCCCCCAGCGGAAGGCCAGCGACCCGTCGGCGCTCTCCACCCGCTCCTCAATGTACAGGTCCTGGACATCAGCATAGCCGCTCGTGGCTCCCCACGCACCATGCTCGTTGTGGCCCAGGATAATCCCAGGCACGCCCGCCATCGCGCACCCTGCCACCTTGAGCGTCGGGCACTCCAGGTGCTGAACAAACCAGATGGTTGGCAGGCGGAGCGCGAGGTGTGGGTCATTCGCCAGGAGCGGGAAACCCGTCTCCGTGCGGGATGCATCTACGATCCACGAGTTGCTTCCCGCCCCCGCCCCGGACGCCAGGCGGCTGGCCTCGGAAAGACCAGGGCTATTGATCGGCGGGAAAGCGGGGTGCGGGAGTGCAAAGCTTTTCTCGGCGGCCTCTTCGCCCAGGAGCGTCACCAGCCCCTCGCGCAGGAGGTCCGCCTCCCAGCCCACGCTCAGCGCGAGCGCCATGATGCGCAGGATGGCGAGCGAGTCCACGGGCGTCCAGCGCTCCGGGGTATAGCCTAGAACCCGAAACTCCACGGGCAGCGCCCCGTGCGCCCTCATCTCCTTGATGGCCGCATTGACCCCCGCGCTGAACGAGAGCAGCGCCTCACGCGCGCTTTCCCCGGTGTGGGGCCACGCCTTCTCGGCGCTCCGCCGCAGCCCAAACATCCGCTGCCAACGGTCGATCTCCACCGTGGCCTCGCCAGCGACCTCGCTGAGCCGCCCCGCGCTGAAGCGGCGGTAAAAATCCATCTGGAAGAGCCGCTCGCGGGCCATCGCGAAGCCCTGCGCCCAGAACAGGTCGGCCTCGTTCGCCGCGTAGACGTGGGGGATGCCGCGCTCATCTGTGAGAATCTCGACGCGACTACCCACGCCCCGCAGGTGCAACGTCCCCGTCTTGGCAGGGACGGGTCGCTGGAGCAGCTGCCACGTCCCTGCCAGCGCGGTTGCCATCAAAGAAGAGGTCAGGGCGAACAGGATGCGTTTGTTCATTTTTTAATGGCGAGCCCCGTTAGCTTTTTCAATTCGTCATTGCTCAAATCCTCAAAATACTTTTTAGGCTTATTGGTCTTAAAAAAGGCGGCATGGGAATATTTTTCTTTTAACAAGCCGCGCTCCTTCTCAATAAACTCTTCAAGGATCTTAATGGCTGAATCGTAGAGTGCCCATATCTCTTCTAGCGATGTAGAGCTAAGGGATTTATCGCCCGTTACCTTTTGCGCCAATTGTCCGAGGAGGTAAAGGATATAATAGGAGGCGTGGAGTATGTAGGATTCGCTATCGAATAGATCTAGATTGCTGTTAATTAAGGTTTTCTTTTCATTTTTCTTTTCTTCAATTCTCTCGAACAGCTTGTGCGTTAGGTGAATATCATCCGCTGTGATTGAATCGTTGAAAACCTCATCATATTTTTCTGCAAAAATAATACTCTTTTTGTTTTTGGCCTCGTTAGGCATATTGTTGAAAAATGTTAGTAGGAGCTGGCCTATTTTTTCGGAATCCAACCTTTTTTCTTTGGGTTGATTTGAATGTTGGTTTCTTTTGCGCTCATAATAGTAGTCATAGCGAATGCGTAATTGCGTTTCCAGATCTTGTTGTGTCGAATCTATAGATCTGATATCTCTGCTTTTAACTGGATTTTGACTATTCGTGTATTCGGCAATTTTGGTGCTTAATGCCAAATCCTGGGTTTCATATATTCGACACAGCAATTCGATTTGATCGAATTTGCTGGAGTCTGCTTTAAATGCCTCATATAAAGCATGGATTGTTTGACCTCCGTTAACTATCTGCACATCTTCTAATTCTATAATTGTCCCTCGCCGTGGCTGATATTTAAATGATTTGCAAGTTAGAGTAATACCGTTGTTATAATAGAAAAATCTGTGATTGTCTTCTGACAAAGCCGTGTTCTTTATGCTTTTGTTTATTTTGGAACGCTGTTTTAGATATTTTCTTACATTGTCTTCAAATGTGTCTTCGAGGATATTGTAATCTTTCAGTACATCGTAATCATCTAAGTCGACATTGTTGCGTATTTCTGCATTATCTAGTACCAAACGAATCAGATCTCGAGCATCAACATGAACTATTAGTGCTCTGATATCACCGCCGGATTTTTCGAAGAAATTTTTGTCGATAGCCTTTATTCTGCCGTTGATGATCGTTTTGCCAGAATGCCTTATTAGGGCTACTAGGTCTGGCATAAGATGGTAAAATACCGTCAAATTAGAATGCCTTCTGACCTCTCTTTCAAACCTCTCCCTTTCTAGTGGCTCTAGCCCCCTGTAAAGGTTCGCACAAATATGTATTTCGAAATTCGGGTTTTGCGTCTGGAATATGTTCCATATCTCTTCTATTTTGGAGTAAAGCATGGGATTGACCTCATCCTTTAATCCTTTACTCATTTGCATAACAGAATTCAGAAAACCAACAATTTTATCGATTTCAGCCGAAGGAAAAAAACCGTCCACCTTCTCAAAGGATTGAATATACTTGAAGTTGAAGAAGTGGACAGTTGGTTTTGTGTCGCTTTCATCTATGTATACAGCATCGATGCCTCTGTCATGTCCATGCACCTTCCCAATGGTTTTCAAAAAGTGATTATCCGTTATGGAATCCGTGATCTCATCATCTTGTAGATTAAGGAGATGGCCCAAAACAAGATAGTAAAATGCATTTGATGAATCTTTGAAACCGTAATCCTTTTTGTATTTCTCAACAAAGCTATTTACCAATGAGAAATCTTGGATAGAGGGAGTAGGTGTTTGAGTCGCTTTGGACATTTGATCAATCCTTCCGTAATAGGTGGATATATTTGTGAAAGAAGGCTTTGCTGCACCACGCCCGCGCGGGGCTAAAGCCGCCGCGCTACTTAGCAAAGCCCCCTTTGGGGGCTGGGCTCGTTAGCCCCAACGGGGCTTTGCTAAAGTAGCCCGGTCCCTTCAGGGCCGGGCGGGTGTGGTAGTGGAAACCGTACTGTTACTCCTCCGTTGCTATCGCCTCCGCTGGCTCCTCGATGTGAAAGAAGGTCTCTGCCAGGGCCGCGTTGTACTCGGCAGGCTCCACGCGCTCGCCTAGCGCGGCGTCGAGCACCTGCGCGATCTCCTCCGCGAGGACAAATTGCATCCCCTCGCGGACCTCAGTCGGCAGGTCGTCCAGATCCTTCTCGTTGCGCATCGGCAGAATCACTGTGTCGAGCCCCGCGCGGTGGGCCGCCAGCACCTTCTGCTTGATGCCGCCGACGGGCAGCACGCGCCCGCGCAGCGTCACCTCGCCCGTCATCCCCACGTTGGAGCGTACGGGGCGATGGGTGAGCAGCGAGACGATGGCCGTAACCATCGTGACCCCCGCGCTCGGCCCATCCTTGGGAGTGGCCCCCGCCGGAACGTGCAGGTGAATATCGTGCTGCTCGAAGAAATCGCGGGGAATGTCCAGCAGTTGGGCCTTCGAGCGTACGAAGGAGAGCGCAATCTTGGCGGACTCCTTCATCACATCGCCCAACTGGCCCGTCAGCGTCAGTCCCTTGCTGCCGGGCATCCGCGTTGCCTCGATGAACAGAATGTCGCCGCCGGTGGAGGTAGCAGCCAGCGCCGTGGCGACGCCTGGAATCTCTGTCCGGTCGCGTACCTCGGAGTAGTACTTCTGCTTGCCCAGAAACTCCGGTACCCGCTCGACGGTTACCTCGACCTGCTCCTCCAGCTCTCCGGCGGCGGCTGTCGTGGCGACCTTGCGCATGATGGAGCCAATCTCGCGCTCCAGGTTGCGCACGCCGGATTCGCGCGTGTACTCATGGATGATGCGGCGCAGCGCCTCATCGGTGAAGCTTATCTCTTCATCGCGCAGGGCGTTCGCCTCCAACTGTCTCGGGATAAGATAGCCGCGTGCGATGAAAAGTTTTTCGCCCTCTGTGTAGCCATCCAGGCGAATGATCTCCATTCGGTCCCGGAGCGGCTCGGGAATCGGCTCCAGCTCGTTGGCTGTGGCGACGAACATCACATTGGAGAGGTCAAAGTCCACATCCAGGTAGTGATCCCGAAAGGTGTTATTCTGCTGCGGGTCCAGAATCTCCAGGAGTGCTGAGGTGGGGTCGCCCCGGAAATCGCGCCCCAGCTTGTCGATCTCGTCCAACATGAAGACCGGGTTGCGAGTGGCCTCGCGCTTGAGCGCCTGCATGATGCGCCCCGGCATCGCTCCAATGTAGGTGCGTCGGTGGCCGCGCAGCTCCGCCTCATCCCGCAGACCACCCAGGCTCATGCGCGTGAACTTGCGACCCAGTGCGCGTGCGATGGAGCGGCCTAGACTCGTCTTGCCCACACCGGGTGGCCCGACCAGGCAGAGGATTGCGCCCGTACCAGGGGTAGGGACATCCGCCAGCGCTATCGGCGGCAACTCGTTCCCGCCGATAGGCGACTCTACCACCCCCTCGCCTAGCTGCCCGCTCCGCGAGTAGGGGAAGCGCTCGCGCGCCAGTTTGCGCACCGCCAGGTACTCAATGATGCGCTCCTTTACATCCTCCAGGTCGTAGTGGTCCACATTCAGAACCTCACGCGCATGGCGGATGTCCAGATTGTCCTGCGTCATCTCCGCCCAGGGAATCTCCAGCAGCCAGTCGATGTAGCTCTTGATGACCGAGTACTCCGCTGCCTGCGGCGGCATTTTTTCCATTCGCTCCAGTTCACGCAGGGTCTGCTTTTCCGCCTCATTGCTCATCCCGCGCGTCATGATGCGCTCGCGCAGCTCGTCCACCACGGCGAGGTCGTCCTGATCCCCCAGCTCTTTCTGGATCGCTTTGAGCTGCTCCCGCAGGTAATACTCCCGCTGCATCCGCTCCATCTCACCCTGCGCCTCGGACTGGATCTTTTTGCCAAGTTCCAGCACCTCCAGCTCGCGGTTGAGGGTGCGGGTCAGGCGGCGCAGCTTCTCCGTGAGGTTGTCCGCCTCGAGGATGGATTGCGCCTCGGGAATCTCCATGCGGATGGAGGTGGCGATCAGGTAGGCGAGTTGGCTGGCATTGTCGGCATTGGTAGCGGCCAGTACCAACTCGTCCGGCAGGTGGGAGGACAGCTCCACGAGGCGGCGGAAAAGTTCCTGGAGATTGCGGCTGAGCGCCTCCACCTCCACACTCTCCTCGACTTCCTCGGGATAGAGGGTAATTCTGGCCTGTAGGTAGGGCTCCTCGGCCGTCCACTCCTCGATTTGGAAGCGCTTCATACCCTGAATGATGAGGCGCACCGTCCCATCGGGCGCGCGGAGCAGCCGATGGACGATGGCCACCGTCCCTACCTCGTAGACCTCGTCGGGTCCGGGGACCAGAATCTCCGGGTCTCTCATAGCAACAATGCCGATGAGCCGATCACTCGCCATCGCCGCATCGATCAGGCGAATGGCCCGTGGCTGCTCCGCACTCAGCGGAAGCACGGTTTGCGGGTAGACCACGGTGTTGCGCAGCGGCAGAATCGGCAACTCGTCGGGGATGGTCAGTGCCTGCTCCGCCTCGTTGCCCTCTCCGATGATTTCCTCTGGCTCTATCACATTCGGCTTGCCCGTGGCCTCAGACGAGGGGGGCTGCTCTGACTCGTTCACATCAAGCTTTTTTTTCTCGTCGATTGTCACAGCCTACTCTCCTCTGGGGCTCAGGGCGACCCATTCTAACATAGCCTCAAAGCCCTCTCAAATGAGGTTTTGCGGTAGAAAAATGCAATTAAGTCAAATTCTTTGTAAAAGTTCCCAAAAAAACCCTTGAATTGCTGATAGAAAGCTGGTATACTCTCTTCCGTTCCGGCCAACATTATGTCTGCTCCAAATAACCTACATTTCAATCCGGCTGGAATCTTATAGGAGTTGCTGGTGCGCATTCCTCCCCCTGGCCCTCAGCACCCATACCACTCACTTCTACAATCTCATCCACCTTGCTGCACGCCTGCCAACGCGTCAGCGGGTGGATGTTTTTGTTTGGTCGATGGTCAAGCGTTGATCGGCCCACGCTCCCCGCGAGGTAGAACTTACTATGGACCTTCAATGCTCCCCCTGCGCGCTAACGTCGCTGATGACCCTTGGCAAGAAACGAGGTTTTGTTACCCATCAAGATTTGGTCAATCTCTACCCCGAACTGGCAACCAACGCCCATCTCCGCGAGCAGGTCATCGGGCACCTGCACACCGAGGGAGTGGCGTTGAAGCAGGCTGCCCACGAGCGCGAACTACCTACCCTAGACCTGAGCGACATCAAAGTGGATGATGCGGTCAGCCTCTACTTGAAAGAGGTATCGGTCATTCCGCTGCTGACCGCCGAGGAGGAGGTCGAGTTGGCCGCCGCCATGCGCAGGGGTCGCCACGCAGAGGAGCAGATTTCGCGCCACGCTCCCGATGAGATCGGTGAGGATGTGTGGAACGCCATGCAGCGCTCCATGCGGGAGGGTGAGACTGCGCGCCAGCACCTCATCAAGGCCAACTTTCGCCTCGTTATCTCTATTGCCAAAAAGTATGTGGGGCGGGGCGTCGGTTTCCTGGACCTTATTCAGGAGGGCAATATAGGGCTGATTCGCGCAGTCGAAAAATTTGATTACACGCGGGGCTTTAAATTTAGTACCTATGCCACCTGGTGGATTCGTCAGGCAGTGACCCGCGCCATCGCGGACCAGGGTCGCACCATCCGCGTGCCGGTCCACATGTGCGAGCGCATCAACCGCCTGACGCGCGCCAGCCGGGAGTTGCTCCAGGAGTTGGGCCGCGAGCCGACCGTCGAGGAGCTGGCGGAGGTTCTGGAGATGTCGCCCAAGCGCGTTGAGCAGATCATCAAGATTTCGCAGCGCCCGCTCTCGCTGGAGATGCCCATCGGCGAGGACCAGGAATCGCAGCTTGGCGATTTCATCGAGGATGACACGACCATCCCGCCCACGGACGCGGCCACCTACCAGCTTCTCCGCGAGCACATGGAGATGATCATGGGGGCGCTCTCCTCGCGGGAGGGGCGCGTGCTGCAACTTCGCTTCGGCCTGAAGAGCGGGCGACCCCACACGTTGGAAGAGGTCGGGCGCAAGTTCGGCGTCACCCGCGAGCGCATCCGCCAGATCGAGGCCAAGGCCCTGCGCAAGCTCCGCCACCCCCGTCGTGCGAAGAAGCTCAAGGATTATTTGAGTTAGAACGGCAGGGAGCAAGGATAGGGAGAAAGTAAAGGATAACGGCGAACGTAACGACAAGGGGCAGGGGTTTCCGGAAGGGAGGCTCTGCTCTTTTGTTGCCCTCTTTGCCCCACGTAGCCGACTGTCGTGGCTGAAAGCTGAAAGCTGAAAGCTGATTGCTATAAACTGACTGCCTTTTTTGCTTGCTGGCTTTGGGGGGAGGTGATATGCTCCTGCTCGCATACCCTGAATTGGAACAGGAGAGAGCTATGATTGACATTCGATCTCAAACGCTGGGCGATTTTTTGAATGAGCTGGCGAGTGGCAATGCCACACCGGGC
>JACCSL010000127.1 GCA_013812995.1 Ardenticatenales bacterium
CGTTGGAGCGTTGGAGCGTTGGAGCGTTGGAACGCTGGAAGGGGCATCGTCGTTTCGCTCTATCGCTCTGTCGCTCCAACGCTCTGCCGCTTCCGTGCTGGTCAGGGGTTGGCCGGGCAGGCTCAGGGCGGCGGCCACCTCCGCGATCTGCGGGGGCTGGATGGCAAAGCGGCGGAGCGCATCGACCTCGGAGAGCACCTGGCGGGCGGGGCCGTCCAGAGCGATGCGCCCCTCGTGAAGGACCAAAACGCGCTCCGCCCAGCGCGCGACCCACTCCGCGTCCTGCTCGATGACGAGGAGCGTGCTTTCCTGCTCTGCTTTCAGATCGTCCAGCAGCGCGGCAATGGCGCGGCGACCCAGCGGATCAAGGCCGGCCATTGGTTCATCCAGGAGGAGGACAGGGGGGCGCATGGCAAGCACGCTGGCGAGGGCCAGGCGTTTCTGCTGGCCGCCGGAGAGTTGCCAGGGGGGGCGCTGGCGCAATTCCTGAAGCCCTACCCGCGCCAGCACCCAGGTGATGCGCCGCTCAATCTCGGCAGCAGGCAGCGCCAGCCCCTCCAGTCCGAAGGCAACCTCATCCTCGACTGTCATGTTGAACAGTTGCTGCTCGGCCTCCTGGAAGACAAGGCCCACTTCCGTGCTGAGCTGCACCGGGTCCGTGGCGCGCACATCGTACCCGGCCATGTAAATCTCGCCGGAGAGCTCTCCGCCGGTGGTCATGGGCACCAACCCTGCCAGAATCAAGGCAAGTGTCGTCTTGCCTGCGCCGGTTGGCCCCATCAGCGCCACGCGCTCGCCGCGCTCAATGCGAAACGAGAGTCGCTCCAGCAGCAAGCGCCCCCCGCCTTGCGGGACGAGGGGCGGGTAGCGAAAGCTCAGGTCGGTGACGCGGATCATCTGTTTAGCAGGCAGCGGTCAGCTTTCAGCAACGGCAAGGATCACCAACTGCTGACGGCTGCCTCATTGCGTGTAACGAGCAATCGGTGGATAGGCACGGCGGACAGCATCAACGAGGGGAATGGCGACGATGGCCCCCACAATGTTCTGGAGCAAGTTGAATGGCCACTCGACGAGCGCCTGGGCGGGGCCGCCCCAACCCAGCGCCGGGCCGAAGTATTCTCCGAGAAAATAAATACCCACCATTGCCACCGTGCCTGCCAGTGCCCCCAGCACCCGGCTCTGTATGGACCCATCACGGGCCAGGTACCCGGCCACCAGTCCTTGAATGCCGTGAGCCAGGAAGGTCAGCGGGGCGAAGGCTCCGTAGCCCAATGAAAGGTCGGCGAGGGCCGCGCCGATGCCCCCGGCCAGAAATCCGGGGATGGGGCCGAGCAGGAACGCGGTGAGGTACACGGCGGTATCGCTGAAGTTAAAGTAGCCGCCCCCCACGGGCACCACCAGAAAGCGCGTTACGACGGCAACAAGGGCGATCATCAGGGCGACGAGGACGTAGAATTGAGTTTTGTTCTGCTGCATGACTCCTCCTTCAGCCGCTAAGAATTGGCCAAGCATAACACAGCTATTCAATCGGCATCCAATTTGCTACCCTATGAAGCTATGACAACAAAATCCTCCACCGCCTGGATGCGACTGAAGCCCACCATCAAAACTATCGTACGCCGAGGCAATTTCATCCTGGGTCATCTCAATCCTGGGCGGTTCAAGCTTTCCATTGAGCGGGTGCATCTCACCCTACCCAACCTGCCCCCCGCGCTGGACGGGTTGGTGATTGCCCATCTGAGTGACTTTCATCACAGCGCGGTAGTGCCTCGCTCCTACCTTGATGAGGTCGTTGCGTGCTGCAATGCCCTGCAACCAGACCTCATCGTGCTGACGGGCGATTTCGTGGCCGCCGACCCACGCTATGCAGATCCATGTGCCGAGGCACTGGCGGCGCTGACGGCTCCACGGGGTCGCTTTGCGGTGCTTGGCAATCATGATCACAAGGTCGATGCCAGGCGCGTAACGGAGGCGCTTCGTGGGGTAGGCATCACGGTGCTGCTCAACGAGGGGGAGGAGCTATACCCTGGTTTCTGGGTGGTGGGGCTGGATGATGCGGCGCGAAAGCACGCGGACCTGCCAGGAACGATGGCCCGCCTTCAAAATGCGCCCGGTGATGTGGTGCTGCTTCTGGTTCACGAGCCGGACCTGGCGGACGAGGTCCAGCACTATCCCGTCACGCTCCAGCTATCCGGGCATAGCCACGGGGGGCAGATTCGCCTGCCTCTGCTGACCTATTTTACCCTCCCGCGCCTGGGGCGGCGCTACTGGCGCGGCCTGAGACGGGTGGGCTCCCTCTGGCTCTACACCACGCGGGGTGTTGGTATGTCGGACCTGCTGCCGCTGCGGCTGAACTGCCCGCCGGAACTGACACTTCTTACCCTGCACACGATTCAGGAAGGATAGAGCGAGGAGGCGTCCGCCACGAGCACCACGCGGAACCCGCCTGCTTCTGACGGAATTTGTGGTATGGAAGATCGGGAAGCGTGCCATGCGAGCCCTCTCCCCCACGGCGCTGCGCTCCGTGTCCCCTCTCCCAATTTCGGGTGAGGGGCGGCCGAAGGCCGGGGAGAGGGCCGCCACGCAGAGCCATGACTCCACCACATATTCCAGCAGAACCAGCCACATAGTACGAGGCAATGAAAGGAGTCCTTGTCAACGCCCCAGCAGCCAGAGGAGTCGTTCCAGTGGGTAGAGCAGCATAAGCAGCGCCAGATCCAGGACCGCCGTGATGATGAAGGCAAAGGTAAGCCAGGCCGCGCCGCCCAACACCCAGAGGCTAGCCTCGGTGGGCACCTGGGGAATGCCGATGATGAGGTAGATCAGGACGCCGATGGCGGCCACAAAGAGCAAGAGCGCGGGCCAGGCCTCGCGATCACTCGGGCTCGGCATCATGGCATTGGCGATGGCAAAGAGGGCATAGAGGAAGAACCACGCGTTGGGCACCGCAAAAATCGTGGGCAGGGCATAGAGGAGCGGCAGCACCCCCTCGATGCCGAGCACCTCGATGGCCGGGATGGGCAGGGCAAAGGCATAGCGCGCCAGCGCGGCGACCACCGCACTCCCGATGGCGAGCGGGGCCACGCCGATGAGCGAGCGGCGCACGATGTCGGTGCGCTCTACCATGACATGGCCGAGCACCATATTCCCCTGCTCGTCTACCCGGCTGGGAATAAGGTGCGGAAACTGGGCGTAGACACCGAGGAGCCGCGCCACGATCCAATGCGAAAACTCGTGCAGGACGGTGCCCGGCCAGACGAGCAGCGCATAGAGTAGCATCGAAACCGAGAGATGGTGGGTGATGCGATAGAAGAAAGCCAGCAGCACATAGGTGACCATATAGTGCATGATCACCAGCAGGGCGAGCGCCACCACGAAGGGTAGCCAGGGAGCGAGGGCGGGCGGTAGGGGTAGGATCATGGGTGACACTCGTTGGGAGAGAGAACGGAAAGTCAAAAGTCAAAAGTCACCAAGTAGGCCCCTAAAAGGGGAAAGTCAAAAGTCAAAAGTGACGACAAACGGCAAAGGGAACGGCAGACGGCCGGGGCGATTCAAAAGTCAGGGTTCTACGAGCTTGTCCCTCTCCCCACTCCCTAATCCTTACCCACAAGTCGGTTGGGGAGGGATAATTTTGGCTCGCGACGCCCGCGCGGGCATGAAGTGCCCGCGCTACGAGGTGCGCCCCGCTGGGGCGAACGGCAACCGTCGTTAGCCCCAGCGGGGCGCATCAGATAGCCCAGCGATTCGCCTAAAGCGCCCGCCTAAAGCGCCTACCGTTGGTACTGTTGGTATCGCAGGGCGGGCATCACCTATGAGAGACTTTCCTCCCCATAAAAGATGTGGGTAAGGATTAGCCCCACTCCGCAGGGCGATGCAGATTTTTGAACGGCCCGCCGCAGTCCGGGGTGGGTTGCCGTAGCTGACCGCTATTGTGCCGCCTTGACGAGCGCGGCGAAGCTGGCTGCGTCCAGGGAGGCACCGCCCACAAGCGCCCCGTCGATGTCGGGCTGGCGAAGGAAGTCCGCAATGTTGGCGGGCGTTACGGAGCCACCATACAGGACACGAACCTGTGCGGCTATCTGTTCGCCGTAGTGGTCCGAGAGGGCGGCGCGCACGATGATGCCCGCCACACGGTTCGCCTCGACCGCTGAGGCGGCCTGCCCGCTCCCGATGGCCCAGATCGGCTCGTAGGCGACCACCAGAGGCTCGCGCACCTGCGCCGCCGGGAGATCGGCGAGTCCATCAAGGAGCTGACCACGAATGACCGAGGCGGTTTCCCCGGCCTCGCGCGCCGCACGCCCCTCGCCCACGCAGAGAATGGGGCGGAGCCCTGCATCGAGGACGGCATGGAGCTTTTTGTGGATCAGCGCGTCGCTCTCCCCATGCCCCTCGCGCCGCTCGGAGTGGCCGATGATGACCCACTCGCACAGAGGGCGCAGCATGGGCGCGGAGACATCGCCGGTGTAGGCTCCGTGGGAGGCCCAGTGGCAATCCTGCGCACCCAGGGCAATGTTGCTCCTAGTGGCGGGCCGCGCCGCCGCAAGCGCAGGCAGCGTCACAAAGGGCGGGCAGAGCACGATCTCCACACCGCGCACACCCTGGAGCCGGCGGCGTACCTCACGGTAGAGGGCGAGCCCCCCCTCTGGTCCAAGATTCATCTTCCAGTTGGCAGCAATCAGGGGTGTTCTCATAAATTTATTCTCATGGGAGAGGGTCTGATGGAGGTGCCAGGTCGGGACGAAGGAAGATCACCTGCTCCGACGAGAGTTGTCGCCCCACGCGATAGTGCTGCTCTACCCACTGCCGCCACTCCGGTAGGCTGTTGAAGCGGTTGCTCCAGAAGATAATAGCGGCAGGCCGGTCTCGCTCGGTGGCAGTAATCAGTTCCTGAGCGCTCAGGAAGCCGCTATGAATCTTGGTGAAGCTCGTGTCAGTCATATCATGGGGAACCAGTCGGCCCACGCGCACCGCGATGATCTGGTCATCGGTGAGGAGTCGGTCGGTAGGCGGAACCGTTGCTCTCAACCAGGGAATAATTTCATTCTGGAGCACGCTGCCCTGCGCCGGAGGAGAGAGCGTTGCCTGGTCCGCGCGGAGCGAGAGCGGCCAGAGCAGCACAAAGAGCGCCGCTGCCAGAGCAATGGGCAGTGCTCGCGGCTGGCGGTTGAGCAGCAGGGTCGTTCCCTCCACAAGCGCGAGCGCCCCGGCCAGAATCACTGGCGAGACGAGGGGGAGCATCAGATGCCCCCAGAGCGGCGCGTTCTGGCTGAGCAGAACGATGACGAGCGCCTCCCACCCTAGGAGCAGCCCTATCGTTCGCCACGCCCGCCGCTGCGCCAGGACAAAGAGACCCAGCAGCGCGAGCAGCGTCCACCCCAGGTGCTCCCAGTGAAACACGCCGATAAGACGCAGTGCGTTCAAGGGGTCCACCCAGGTATTAGCCACCCCCAGATGAAAGAGAAAGGCTTGTTGGTAGGCCCCTTGAATATCGACAAACGCAACCGGGAGAAGAATCGAAAGCAAAAATCCCCCAAGCGTGGCAAGACCATCAAGGAAAAAGCGCGTGGGCGTGAAAGGGCGCTGCGGGCGGTAACTCAATAGAACGATCAGGGCCAGGAGGGGGGCAGTGTAAGCCGCCAGTTGTTTCACCCCAAAGGCCAGCCCTGCCACCAGCCCGCCCAGGAAGAAGAAGCGTCGCGCACGCTCCTCCTGCCAGCCAACGAGCGCCACCGCGACGGCCACGAGCGAGAGGGAAAGGGAGGGAATATCGGCCATTGCGATCTGCCCATAGAAGAGCCAGCGCGGCAGCAGCAGGAGCAGCAGGGCCGCCGCCATGCCCGTGGCCGCGCCATGCCCTGGCGGCGCGAGGCGCTGCCCGCACCACGCCATCGCGACAAGGCCCAGCGCGCCCATCGCAATGATCCCAAGGCGCGCCGCCACCACCGAGGGGCCGCCCGCGAGGGCAAACAGGGTCGCCAATCCCCATAGGAAGGGGGGCAAGAGCGGCGATTTGATCTCCGTGTACAGATCATGCCCTGCATAAAGCAGGTGTGCCTCGGCCAAGTAGACGCCCTCATCATAGTCTCTTGCAAACACATCCAGACTATTGAACTGGATGACAGTAAAAAAGAGAAGGAGCAACAGGAGTATAACAGGCCAGTGGCGGTTGGGTGGAAAGAGGTGTTCCATCATTTGGGTACTGTAGCGTACCCGTGCGGAATGGCAAGGTTGGCTATCCAAAGATTGAAATCCCCGATAGAATGCCGCGTGTGCCGCACCTGTCTTCGCTATCCAATAATTGACTGGAGAAGCCCTGTCAGCAACCCACGGCTAGAAGCCGTGGGCTTGTAGAAACAAGCCCGTGCTGACCATTGCCTAAGCCCTGCAAGGGCTACGTTATCCTGGTCATGATACCTTGGGGTACTTGCCAGCCCCAAGCTCTATCGCCTACCGTTAAACAGTCTGAGGGTCTAAGACAGTGCGGTAGGTGCAAAAAGCTAGCATAACTTTGGCGAGGCACACATTACCCGCGCAAGCGGTGGTGGCTCAGGGGGAGCCCGGTCGAAAGATAAAATCCCCCTACTCTATACCATAATCCCCCTATCACCAGAAAGGAGAAGCCAGGGTTTGGTTTGGCAAGGCTTTTCAGTGCCGCGCCATTCCTCCCACGCATGGACTGCTGTGGGTTTCCTGGCGCTTACCCTATGACACCAACCCTATTGATCTTACAACGCTCGCGCCTGTTCCGTATGGCAGCCATCGTTTTGGGCGTAGCCGTCGCCCTTCTACTGACGCTGCGGCTACCTTCGGTAGTTCAGGGCTCAAGCGCGGCCAGCGTACCCACGACCAACCCGATCTTCGAGGCGCAGTTGAGTGGGTCCAACGAGGTTCCCGCCGTCGACTCAATGGCGGCAGGGCAGGCGATCCTCATCCTGGACGAGGATATGACGACGCTTCACTATCGCTTGTTCGTGGAAAACATCACGGACATCACAGCCGCTCATATTCACCTGGGCAATCCGGGGGAAAACGGCGGCGTGATCTTCCCGCTCTACACGGGCGGTGGCTCCTTTGCGCCAGGTAGCCCCATCAGCGGAACGCTCACGCTCAATGCCACGCAGCGCGACGATCTGGTGGCCTGGCGATATTACATTAATGTCCACACCTCGGCCCATCCTAGCGGCGAGATTCGTGGTCAGGTCGAGGCATACATACCACCAAGCCGGATGAGTGCGCTGCTCAAATTCGATTCGCCCGAGCAAAACTCGCTCCCCCTCCGAGAGTTTGGGGTGGGTCATTTTACGCTCGTCAACACGAACACGCTGGAATACGATCTTGGGGTCAGCAATGTCATGAGTATCACGGCAGCCCATATTCATAAGGGCGCGCCTGGCCAGGATGGTCCCGTTGTCCTGCCCCTTTACAACGGAACAGGCCCCTTTGATGCCGATCACCCTATCTCCGGCACGCTGACGCTGACGGCCCAGAATCTACTTGATCTGCTCACGAATCATTTTTATGTAAACATTCACACGGTGGATTCTCCCGCAGGGCGGGTGCGCGGGCAGATCAACACAGGTATGCCCGAGCTCCTTGTGGCTTCCCTATCCGGGGCGGCGGAGGTGCCGCCGCGCGACACGCATGCCTCGGGTCATGCCATTCTAGCCCTCAGCGGAGACTTGCGGGGGGCTTACTATCGCGTGACGGTCAGCGACATCATGAGTATCACGGCAGCGCACTTTCATAAGGGTGCGGTCGGGCAAAATGGCGGGGTGGTATTCCCGATCCACCAGTTCCCCGACTTCTTTAGCCCTGACCATCCCCGCAACGGGAACATCGGCCTGACCGCCGATCAAGCTGCCGAGCTGCTGGGTGGGGAATATTACATCAACGTTCACACCTCCAGGTACCCAAGCGGCGAGATTCGCGGTCAGGTTCACCATCAAGTCATGCCTGGCAACTTCAATGCGCTGCTATCTGGAGCAGAGGAGGTGCCAGCGGTAGAGAGTGAGGCGCTCGGCGTTGCCCGCTTCCACACGATGTACAACAGCGCGCTTGCGAATCCCCGTCTGGAACTTCACTACACCCTTGCGGTGACTGACATCACAGGGATCACGGCAGCGCACATCCATGTTGGGAGCCGGGGGCAAAACGGCAGCGTGATTTTTGGCCTTTTTGATGGCACGGGTGCCTTTGATCCCGATAACCCCATCAGCGGGACGCTGCCCCTCGCCCATCACACCCTGATTGAGCTATATACCGGCAAATACTACGTCAATGTTCACACGACGGCCCACCCCACAGGTGAGGTTCGCGGTCAGATTGGCCGCGCGCGCCTCTTCGCCGCGAGATTGAGTGGGGCGAACGAGGTTCCGGCGGTCAACACACCCGCCACCGGCTGGGCGCTCCTGGCCCTCAATGATAGTGCAACAATGGTTCAATACCACATCACACTCAACCATATAACAAACGTCACGGCGGCCCATGTCCATCGCGCCCCGGTGGGGCAAAACGGCGGGGTGATCTACCCGCTCTTCAGCTCCACTGCCTTCACCCCGACCGAACCGGTGAGAGGCAGCTATAGCTTCCTCACGGATCAGAGGCTCTTCGAGATGCTGAAAGGAGATCACTATATCAACTTCCACACGACTCAGGTGCCAAGCGGCGAGATTCGCGGCCAGATCGCGCGGTACGAGCTTCCCACGAGGGAGTTCGTGTCCTGGCTTCATGTGACAAATCCTGTGACGACAAGCGCCTCCGGGCTGGCGCGCTTCAGGCTCGACCCGGAGCTGAATGTGCTACACTACGAGGTCGATGTGCAGGGCCTTGACGGTATCACCTCGGCTGCCCTGGAACAGGTGACCCCGATGGGCAACATTGAGCTGCACGACCGGCAAGATACCTTTAACGCGGAGACTCCGCTGACAGGCAGCAGGTTGCTTTACTCGCACCAGCTTCTGGAGTTGATCGCCGGAGCCACCTCGCTCCGGATTGGTGTCAGCGCCAACCCGGTCAACGAGTTACTAGGCAAGGTTCTGCCGCTGCGCGATGTATTCTTGCCGCTCGCTCGGTAATCCATTCCATCCAGCCGGCAAAAAGGGCCATCGCAGACGCGATGGCCCTTTTTGCTGCGGATTGGCCTCTGCCTCCCTTCCGTTGTAGCATGGGCACAGAGGCCACGCATCAATCACGCAGAGGAGGGTGCCATGCTGACACGGCAGGAGTATGAGAAGATCGAAGAGACGATTCTTGCCCCCTGGGCAGCGCACAGCGGGAAGAGCGAGGGACGAGCAGTGCCGGAGGACGAGCACCCCTACCGAAGTGCCTTTCAGAAGGACAGAGACCGGATCATCCACACGACCGCGTTCCGCCGCCTGGAGTACAAAACTCAGGTCTTCGTGAACTTTGAGGGGGATTATTACCGCACCCGCCTCACCCACACCATCGAGGCCGCGCAGATTGGCCGCACCATCGCCCGAACGCTCCGCCTCAACGAGGATCTCACCGAGGCCATCACGTTGGCCCATGACCTGGGGCACACGCCCTTTGGTCACGCGGGCGAGCAGATTCTCAACAAACTGATGGCGGATTATGGCGGCTTCGACCACAACAAGCAGACGCTGCGAATCGTTACCGAGCTAGAGCATCGCTTCCCGGAGTTTCATGGGCTCAATCTGACCTACGAGGTGCGGGAGGGAATCGTCAAACATGAGTCGGAGTATGATCTCGCAGACCCCGACAACGGGGCATACCAGCCCCACCTGCACCCCACGCTGGAGGCGCTTGTCGTGAACTACTGCGATGCAATCGCCTACACGACCCACGATCTGGACGATGGGCTGCGCAGCAATATCGTCTCGGTTGAGCAGCTACGCGCCGCAAATCTGGGGCTTGTCAATGAGGCTCTGGAGATGGTGGGCGAGGAAGGTACATGGAGCGAGATCACACGCCACCGCCTGATTCGCAAACTCATCAACCTGCTCGTCAGCGACCTTCTGCATACTTCCAACCAACGGATTACCAGCGCGGGCGTGACCTGCCTGGATGATGTTCGACAGTGTGACAAGCGGCTCGTCGCGATGTCAGAGGAGATGGCAAGCAAGGAAAAGGCGCTGAAGCGCTTTCTCTACGAAAATATGTACCGCCACTATCGAGTGGTGCGCATGTCCGTCAAGGCTCAGCGCGTCCTGGCCGAGATCTGGAATGAGTATGTCGCGCGGCCCGAGCAGCTTCCGCCCTCCACGCAGGCCCGTATCCCCGCGCTCGGGATCCATCGCGTTGTCACGGACTATATCGCGGGCATGACGGATCGCTACGCGCT
>JACCSL010000993.1 GCA_013812995.1 Ardenticatenales bacterium
GTCATAGCGCATCACGGTCATCTGACCCGCGGCACCGCTTGCCGGGGTAGTGTAGCTCACCTGGAGCAGGTTGCCGCGTCCGCCGCTCTGGATAAGCAGGGCCGCGCCATACGTGTTCACGACCCCCGACACGATCCCATCGCTCTCGTACTGACCCGCGATCGTAAACGGCGAGAGGTGGGACTGGACGAACGCCATCTGCGGACGGTGCCACCCCGTGGCAAGGATGCGCTGATCGGTCGTGAGCACAACATCATCGAAGGTGCCCAGCGCGTCATTCTGGTGGAACACACCGTTCGTCCCGAACTCTGCGTCCACCGTGCCATCGGCGTGCAGGCGCGTCATGGCGCGGTAAGGGTTACCTGTGTGTCCGACCACCACGATTTTGCCATCGGCCTGCACCGTTATATGTGTAGGGCGCACGGGGGTCTGCGTCGAACTGCCAGCAGGGTAGACCAGGACGGTCTGAAACCCACCGTTTCCAAACGAGGTATCCACCTGGCCCGACTCGGTGAAGCGAATCACGCCGAAGCCCCCGTTGCTCATGCCGGTCGCGAGGATGTGCCCAGTCGCGAGTTGCGTGAGGTCACTGACTTCGCCCGTGAAGGAAACGGCGACGATACCACTCTGGCCGAACGAGGCGTCAGCGATCCCATCTGGATGCAGGCGCATAACCGCGAACTTGTCGATGTAGTTGTAGCTGTTGAGCTGGCCGCCACCAACGAGAATCTTGCCGTCGTTTTGCAGGCTCACTGTGCCAGACGTGAAGCGCAGCACCTGCATGGGCAGTGCCACCTCGCCGTTCGTACCAAACGAGATGTCCAGCGTGCCAGCCGGGGTATAGCGCTGGAGAATCAGCCATCCGCCGCGTTCGACGAGTACCAGTGTCTGATTCTCTTGCAGGATCATGTCCCGCACCATGAAACTGGGGTCACTCTGGGGGACGAGCAGCGCACCGTTCGTGCCGAAGCTCGTATCCGGTGAGCCATCGGGGCGCAGGTGCGCCAGGCCGAGGGCCGCGGCATTGCCGGGGTGCTGGCGCAGCATCGCTGCGAGGACGAGCGTGCCATCACTCCGCTCGGCGATCCAGCCGTGGGCGGGCTGGTACCCGGCCCACTGGATGGTCGCGGTGCCGCTTTGCCCGAACGTGGAGTCGGGCACGATGGGGGCCAGGGAGGTCCTGGCCTGCGCCAGATGCGCGGGTAGCCAGACAGCACTCAGCAGCAGCAGCAGACATACTCCCCAAAAGAACGTGTGCTTGGTCATGACCAGGTCCTCCCGATGTTACTCTCCCAGAAGCTCGGAGGATAGCATGCACACCAGACGGGGGGTTTTTGCATGACCCCCCAAAATGGTACATTCCAGAACTTGGAACCTGTTTTCTGTGCCCCATTCTCTCTAAGACCTTCTGAGAATCGACAATTGAGACATAGAATGACACTCAGAAGAACGGGGTGTGTCAGAAAGTATACTTCTTGAGACTGTCCATTCGGCTAAAAGGCTGTGCTCGCGCCCCGATTTCTGGGGGTTGACATCTGGAATGTACCTTTTTTCGGGGTTTATGCAAAAACCCCCACTACGGAACGTTTTTTCTGGGTGAGCTACTGGATATTATCGCGTATGCTCTGGACTGCGATGTCGAGGAGCTACGGCGGCTACGGTCGCAGGGTACGCAGGGTACGCAGGAGGATCGTCTTCGGCTTCTGGAGACGATCGGGCGCTACAATCCCCCGTCCCCCTACGAGAAGCCTCGGCGAACGCGGATTCACCTGACGACCTGGATCGGTGCCCACGGGCAGTACTTCGAGCGTACCTGCGTGCTGTTGGAGGCACTGGGGTACCCGCGCCCAGACGTTAGGGATACTCCCGATCCCGAAAGAGACGGCATCCAGGTCGGCAACCTCACGGATCGCTACTGGGGCTCGCTGAGCCGGGCACAGGTGATGGACATTGTTGCCTACGCCGTGGACCATACCCTGGCCGAGCTGCGCTCCCTGGGTGGGGGGGCGCAGAGAAGCAGCGGGCACTCCAGGCACAAATCAGTGGCTGGAACGATACCTCGGACAAGTATTAGTCCGACGACAACCTGCCGTCTGACGTAGGCTGTCCATCGCCCACAGTGCGGGGCATAGTACAGGGGTATCCGTGAAGAGGGTTGTTTGCACAGAACCGTTCTGTGCAAACAACCCCCCGCCGCGCAGGAGGCAATGTCCGTGCCTCCGCCAGTCCCAGGAGGCAGCATGGGATGGGCGAGGGGGGACTCATCGCGTGCTAGACAGCCTCCCTACTCCGCCGCCGACCTATCCCCTGAACTGGATCCGCCACGCCAGGAACTGATCTCCTGGCAGATGTACCGCTGGTCGGTCTGCAAATATGTG
>JACCSL010000204.1 GCA_013812995.1 Ardenticatenales bacterium
TCATCACAAAGTGCATCGCCAGGGCGTCCGCCTCGATGGCCGGGCCGAGTGTGCGCAGATCGCGCTCCAGAATGGCGCGCCGCACCTGGGGCAGCAGCCGATTGACCTGCTCCACGCGGGTTTGCAGGAACGGACTACTCGCCGCCAGCCCATGCCCCTCCGCGCTGGACACCTTCTTGCGCTCCGGCGTGACCACCGCCACCACATCGCGCAGCGCCCAGTGATGCTCGTCCGCAATGGGCTCCGCATAGCTCGACTCGTGGTCATGCCCCGCGTGCCACTCCACAAAACCCCCGTACAGCGAGCGGCTCGCACTCCCCGACTCCAGCCGCGCCTGGCGGCTCATCGCCCGCCGGTCCAGCTCCAGCCCCAGCGCGGCACTGCTCGCCATCGTGAGCGCGGCAAAGGCACTGGCACTGCTGGCGATGCCCGCCGCCATCGGGAAATTGTTTTCGGACTCCACGCGCGCCCGCGTCTCCACGCCCGCCAGCCGCCGCAGCCGGTCCAGGTGGCGCGACGCCCGATGCAGCGGGTCCCCCTCGCGCTCGCTCCCATCGATGATGACAATGTCCCGCTCCAATGTATCATCGAAGCTCACCGTGGTGATGGTATAGAGTGTGTCTAACGTCATAGAGATGCTGCTATTCAGGGGAATGTTGAGGGTATGGTCTGACGAACCCCAATATTTCAAAAAAGCCAGATTCGAACTGGCCTGTGCGGTTGCTTTCTGGACAGTCATTATCTTCGTATCCTTTCTGTTCATCCGTGGGCTGAGAATTGCGCGGCATTATGCCCGGAAAGAAGGCGGAGAGGCGAATTGGTTTCTCTGCGTTTTGAGTTCTATGGATGAATACACGAGGAGCAAGGAGCATGGGAAAACAGGAGTTTGAAGCTGTGTTGCGGCCTACCAAGGTCTGGAATCGAGAGGAAGCGCTTCACAATCCATCGCCAGTTTCTCCGGTTTCTGGCATATATGCCTGGTACTTTCGAGAAATTCCACCTTTTGTGCCCACGGATGGATGCGTTACATACCAAGACCTGACAATGTTGTATGTGGGTATAGCCCCCAGCCGCACCAAGAGCAAGAGCAATTTGCGGAAATGGATCAGGCAACATTATGGGGGTAACGCATCTGGGTCCACGTTACGACGCACGCTAGGATGTCTGCTAGCAGATGAACTTGGAATAGAATTGCGCCGCGCCAGTGAAAAGCGGGAGACGTTTGGGAACGGAGAGGCTGTATTATCAGAGTGGATGGGACAAAATGCATTCGTGGTGTGGCAAGAGTCACCACAACCTTGGTTGGATGAGTCTGATTTGATAACTACCGTATTGCTGCCTCTCAATCTTGAGTACAATCAGACTCATCCATTTTATACAAGACTTTCCGATATAAGGAAGCTAGCACACTCGCGAGCCAAGGAATTACCAATTCGCGGGCGCGAGTAGTTCACAGGTCGGGTAGGGTGCGACGGCAAACAAAAAAGAGAGGCCGCTTGGCCTCTCTTTGCTTTTCGCGCCGCCTTATACCTTGCCTGCCCCAGCGCCTACCCTAGAAATTTCAACGTTTCTGCCAGGGTATCCATCTGCGGCTTGCTGGGTCGCGCAAGGTTTATCAGGTCAGGGAAATTCGTCAGGAAGGACGAACTTCATAACGCTCCCATCGGCAAGCGTGATATACATATCTCTTTCAGCCAGTTCAATCGAGCGGGCGTTGCCCAGATAGCCGAGGTAGTTTGTGTCCAGTGTATCAGCAGGGCAGCCCATCTGCGTCATGGGGCCAGGGATCAGCTCGATGGTGCTGCCATCCTCAGACAGGATGTAGGTGCCACTCATACTATTGCAGTCTACCTGGGCAGCGTAGGACCGATCTTCGTTCAATTGGATGGTGTACCGCTCAGGCCCGTTGGACGCGAAGACGCCCTCCGCCGTCGTTGTCTGCACCCAGCCCCACACCGGGCCTAAGAGGGGGGGCAGGTCTGATCGAATGAGGCTGTTGCTCTGGAGGGCATAGTGCTTGCTTGTTTCCAGCGTAGGACAGCACATCGGATCCTCGGGGCCTGCCTCGATCATCGCTATGGCAACTTCGCCCGCTTCTATCGCAATCGTCTTGATTTGTATGCGGTCCCCCAGCAGCACTGTGCTCACGGGATGATGCTCTGCCCCCTCGTTGATGGTTGCTGCGAGGTAGTAGAAGGTACCGCTGCCGCCCATATCCATCGTGAGTACCGCCGCCGCATCCTCGATTCCGTCCCCGTTTAGATCCCCAAAGGCGACTGTCTCATCAAGCAAGGTTATCTGTTGCACCGATTCCGAGCCCTCTAGTATGGCTTGTTCTGCCCGGCCATCTTCCAACTGGATGATCTCCCCATCAATGACATACGATGTCTGGCGCAGCATTTCCAGGGTAAGAGGAAGGGGAGTCGGTTCAGAGGTCGGCATGGGAACCTGAGGCGTGAGGCTCACGTCCTCAACCACCGTTGTACCATTACAAGCGATGAGGCTCGCGACGAGTAGAAACAAAGCAAGAAGCGTGGTGCCTTTTTTCAACATTTTCTTTATCCTTACATCAGCTATGGGTTTGGACTTTTGACAATTTTAGGGCACTTCAAGAGGAGCCACAGATTGTTTCCAGGGAGAGCGGGTAGCGCCTGGGGAGCAAAGCCGGAATAAAGTCGGGGTTTGGGCGATACGCCCCTGGTGCTCAAACCTTGAGTTTATTCGCCGCACTCATTCCTGTGAGGTATTTTTCTCTCTAC
>JACCSL010001009.1 GCA_013812995.1 Ardenticatenales bacterium
TTGGCATGACCGGGATAGGCGTACATGAGGCGATACCACAGCCGCCCCGGCTCGTGCTCAACCTCGGTGCAGAGCATCGTTAGCAGCGCCGGCAGACCCATGCCGATGGGCTCGCCCCAATCATGGCCATAGGCAGTGAGATCTTGAGCGACCAGAATAATCTCTTCCACCCCCTGGCGGACCAATTCCTGCGCCTCGCGCAGGACCACGCTGGGGCGCTTGGAGCGCTGCTTGCCCTTGAACGAGGGAATCGTGCAAAAAGTGCATGGGGCCGCGCAGCCATCCGATATCTTGAGATAGGCCGAGTGGCTATCCGCGCGGCGGGCGACGGAGTCGGCCACATGGTTCCGCTCGTCAGTAGGCATGACAAAGGCACGCCACTTGTCCTCCAGGCGGCGCTCCTGCATTCGCTCCACCAGCTCGTTGATTCTTGTCCACTGCTGGGTGCCAATCACGCCATCCAGCCAGGGAACCTCCTCGACCAATGCCGCGCCGACACGCTCCGAGAGGCACCCGGCGGCAACCAGATACTGCTCTTCCCGCTTGGTGACGCCCAGCTTGCCGAGCACATCGACAGACTCATGGCGCGCCGCCTGGAGAAAGCCGCAGGTGTTCACGATGAGCAAATCGGCCTCGTCCGGGGCCGGGGTTGCCTCATGACCCGCGCTGCGCAACAGGGTACTCATGCCCTCGCTGTCGCTAATATTTTTGGCACATCCCAGGGTGATCAGGTGATACTTCATGGATTTCGCCACTTCTAGCTCTTCTCTGAACCTTGAATCAACGACTTTTTTTAGCTCTGCGGGTCCACCAGAATTGGTAGGCCACCGTCCGGATTGCGCCGCCAGAGACGCTCTAGTACCTCGCCCGCCTGGCCCAAAACACCAATCTGCTGCCCATTGAGGGAAATCTGTAAGCCCGCCGCATTGCCTACTCGCAGCCGGACCTCCTGCGTTCCCACCCATTCAAAAGTCTCACCCGGGCTCAACACCCGCTCCACAGCAGGCTGATTCTGCGCGTCAATGACCACGCGCACCCACGTTGCTGAGAGCACCTGCGCAGTGACCACCACGCCATCGATTGGCGCAGGCGCAGTGGGCGTCGGCAGCGGTACCGTCGGCGTTACGTTCAGGTCCGGAGTGGGCGTGCGAGGTGGAAGGGAGGCGGTCGGAACCGCCGTAGGCTGACCGACCGGGGTGGGGGATTGAAAAGGAACAATGACCATCGTCTGTGTGACCACAGTACTGCCGGGTGTGCGTGTTGGCGCACCGGGAAGGGTCGTTGGCGGAGCCGTGGGACCCGCGCTGGGGAGCAGCGTCCCCAACTGCTCCAGAAAAGCATCACGCTGGGCCGCCGGTTGCCACCAGATAAAATAGGCCAACGCCATGACCAGCGCCCCAATGAGCAACATTGAGAAGATTCGGCCAAATGGCACCGGGTTGCTCTGTAGCGGCTCCGATAGATAGTGAGACTCCTGCGAGATGTAGGTGACCTTGGGAAGAGCCGGGCTGTGTACAGGAGCTAATTCTGCCAGCAGAGGCGTGGGGTCCACCCCCAGGTAAGTGGCGTAGTTCCGAAGAAAGCCGCGCAGGTACACATCCCCGCCGAGGCTGTCGAAATCGTTCTCTTCTAGCGCTTCCAGGAATCGTGCGCGAATGCGCGTCCCCTTCTCTACCTCTTCCAGAGATAGGCCCTGTTCTTCGCGGGTGGTACGGAGTAGGACACCAATGTTGGTCATAGAAATAGAGATGTGGGGAATTCCTCTTGCAGATGAAGAAAGGAATCGCCCCCCTCCTTTGGTATTTAGAAGAGTGACAGGTCGATCCCAGGTTGGGGTCTCACGAGGAGTATAGGCAAGGTAGCCAGAGGGTCAAGTCGCGAGGAAAAATAAAGGGCATATCTTTTGCTTTGCAGGACGCCTATGATATACTGACTCCTTGGTTTTCCCAAGAACTGTTGATAGGTCAACCACTTATTATGATACAAAGAAATGATGTGTCCTCCCTGCCCTGGAGGGAGCTTCTGATGAGTGCGCTCCTCGCCATCCTACTGATTGGTGGACTGCTGGGAGGTGTGTTTGTCTATTATTCCATTCGCACCTTTGTCGCGCGCAGCCAACTGCCCATCTTTCCAGCGGCGACCAGCACCCTCCCGGCAGAATTTCCCATCCTGGAGCAGCCTGGTGCTCCCGAGGGAACGAATCCGCCCCCAGAGAACAATGGGGTCGTTACACGGCCACGGGAAAGCGATGTCCCTCCCCCTGCCGCCACCGAGCGTTTGACAGTTCTGGTCATGGGCATTGATCGCCGCGAGACAGAGGAAGGGTCGTGGCGTACCGACAGCATGATTCTGATCAGCATTGATCCCAGAACAGAGTCCGTGGCGATGCTCTCCGTGCCCCGCGACCTCTTTGTGACGATGCCCGATTATGGGTATGGAGAACACCTAGACCGCATCAACAAGGCATTCTTCTTCGGGGATTCAGAGAAGTATCCTGGGGGAGGGCCTGCCCTGGCCCGGCAGACGATTCGCCGCAACTTCGGGATTAAGGTAGATCGCTATATCGTGATGGACTTCGATGGCTTCCGGCGCATCATCGACCACCTCGGCGGGATTGATGTCAAGGTACCCGAACTACTGATCGACAACGATTACCCCACCGAGGATTATGGCTACATGCAGGTTCGCTTTGAGCCTGGCCGCCAGCACATGGATGGGGAGCGGGCACTGATCTACAGCCGCACCCGC
>JACCSL010001012.1 GCA_013812995.1 Ardenticatenales bacterium
CGTGAGCGCGGTGCAGCGTGCTCAGCCCGCGACAGTGCGCGTGCGTACCAACCAGGGTAGCGGCTCCGGCTTCATTATCTCGGAGAGTGGCTACATCGTCACCAACCATCATGTCGTCGAGGGCGCGCGCCAGTTCGTGGTGGATTACGCACGCGGCGAGCAGGTGCCCGCTACGCTCGTGGGCAGCGCGCCGGAGTTCGACCTGGCCGTGCTCAAGGTGGACGGCCCTGTGCCTGCCGCGATTGTCTGGGGCGACTCCTCGGCACTACCGCTGGGCGGCACGGTCATTGCCATCGGCTCCGCGCTGGGCGACTACCAGAATAGCGTCACGGTCGGCATCTTGAGCGGGGTCAACCGCGAATTGGGCAGCCTGATCGGTCTGCTCCAAACGGATGCGGCCATCAACCACGGCAACAGCGGCGGCCCGCTGCTGAACCGCGCGGGCGAGGTTATCGGCATCAACACGATGGTGGTCCGTGGCAGCAGCTCGGATGCCGAGGGGCTGGGCTTCGCGATTCCCAGCAACATTGCTCGCGCCATCACGCAGCAACTCATTGATAGCGGCCAGGCACAGCGCCCATTGATGGGCATCTCGCTCCTTGCGCTCAACTCGCAGGTGGCGCAAGAACGCGGTCTGTCCGTCACAGAGGGGGCCTACATCCAGGAAGTTACCGCCAACAGCGCCGCCGCCCGCGCCGGGTTGCAGGCCGGGGATGTTATCATCGCCATCGCGGGTCGGCCCGTGACCGACCGCGAGCCGCTCCAGATGCACGTCCTCTCGCACGTACCGGGCGAGCAGCTCTCGCTCACCATCCTCCGCAACGGCCAGTCGATGGAGATGCAGCTGACGTTGGGCGCAGCATAAGCAACGGAACGAAAGAGCGTTGGAGCGTTGGAGCGTTGGAGCGAGAAAACACGTCGCTCCAACGCTCTTTCCTTCTCGGCGTTTAGTCAAAAACATATGCCAAGAACTTATGGCATTGTCTGGCACGGCAGAGGAGGAGGGGCCGCAGGGCAAGCTGCGCCAACAATAAAACTTACTCCCACTCCCCATACAAGCTCATACAGGGCCAACCGTAGCGGTTTTCGACTATTCATAACACACCTTCGTTCCCTTGTTCCAACGCTCTGGCGCTCCAACGCTCTTTCGCTCTTTCGCTAGGAACGTGCGGAGTGGGTACAATGGGGAAATTCACGGGAGAAGGAGCAGAGGACTATGGGGCGTGCCTGGGCGAGCGCACCAGCAAAAATAATCTTGTTTGGCGAGCACGCGGTGGTCTACCACCGGCCCGCGATTGCCATGCCGGTGAGCCAGGTCAAGGCCACGGCGGTGGCCGCGCCGGGTCGCCCGGACACGGGCATCGTCATCCACGCGGAAACCATCGGGCGACAGTACCTGCTGGATGCCGCGCCGCCGGAGGAACCACTGGCCTACACCTGCCGGAGCGTCCTGCGCCGCCTCAAGGTGACGCAGGAGCCCGATGTGACACTCTCGGTGCGCAGCGAGATTCCCATCGCCAGCGGCCTGGGTAGTGGCGCGGCGACAGCCGCTGCCGCCGCCAAGGCCCTCGCGCGCTGGCTGGGCTGGGAACTATCGCCCGCACAGGTATCCGCTATTGTCTACGAGACTGAAAAGATTCACCACGGAACGCCCAGCGGTATCGACAACACCGTGGTGGCCTACGAGTGTCCCTTATGGTTCCAGCGCGAGCAGCCCATTGAGATCTTCCAGGTGGGGATACCGCTAAGTTTCCTCATCGCTGATAGCGGCCAGTCCAGCCCCACGCGCCACACGGTGGGCGATGTGCGCCAGCGCTGGACTGAGAACCCTGCGCGCTACGAGGCACTCTTCGATGGTGTGGCACGGATTGTCCACGCGGCACGCGAGGCGCTGGAGCAGGGCGATCTGACGCGCGTGGGAAAGCTTATGGTCGAGAATCATGCGCTGCTCGTCGAGATGGGGGTCAGCGCGCCCATCAACGATGCTCTGGTCGAGGCGGCGCTGAGCGCGGGCGCGCTCGGGGCCAAGCTCAGCGGGGGCGGGCGCGGCGGGAACAATGTCATCCTGGTTGAGCCGCGCCACGCCCAGCGCATCACCGAGGCCCTCTACGCCGCCGGCGCGCGGCGCGTTTTGAAATCGACGCTCACGACATAAAACGTAAAACGTAACTGGTTCTGACGGAATTTGTGGTATGGAAGAGCGGGAAGCGTGCCATGCGCGCCCTCTCCCCCACGTCGCTGCGCTCCGTGTCCCCTCTCCCGATA
>JACCSL010001068.1 GCA_013812995.1 Ardenticatenales bacterium
GGTAATGTGTGCCTCGTCAAGGTTATCCAGGCTTGTCATGTCCACCGCACTGTCTTAGACCCTCAGACTGTTTAACGCTGGACGACAGGGCCTGGGGCTGGCGCGCACCCCAGGGTGTCTTGACCCAGATAACGTAGCCCGCGAAGGGCTCAGACAGTGGTCAGCCCGGGCCTGTGCGAACACAAGCCCACGAGGTTCACCCGTGGGTCGCTGACCTGTTGCTTGAACAACTCAGGTATTTTGGGTTTGGTTGGTTTGGGTGGACTGTACACCCAGCGTTTCGGTGCCTTCTTCGCCATTTTTTTACTCCCATTCATCATCATCATCGTCATCATCATCCCAGAAGGAATACTGCTCTGGGGCCTCGCCCTCTCCTTCCAGAATGAAAGGCTTGTCTACCTTCTTTTGGGGATCAACCTCTTCCAGAGTGACGATAAACTCCCAGTTGTCACCGAAGTCGAAGAAGTAGATCATCGACTGTCCCACCCGTAGCGGGACATCCCCCACTAATACCTCGTCGGTTCGCACCCCCTCTTCCAGATAGGGATGATTGATATGAGCCATAGCCCCACATAGGTTTTGGTAGGAAAATCGATATAGGTGATCGTCGTCGAATCCAACTGCATCAAGGATAATTGCGGCCAGAGCATCCAGAGCTTCATTCGCCTGGATGGCGATTCGACGCCACATGCGTCCCAACGAGACTTTGAAAGTATAAGTCCCCTCACGGAACTCCCACTTGGGAATAGACAGATTGTTTTGCCAGTGCAGGAAATAAGGCTGGAGCACAGGCTGCAAGATGCCAGGAGGGAAGGTTTCATCGTCTTCGAGGGCGAAAATCCCCTCCAGAACGTCATGGAGTTTGTGATGAAGCACGGCCAATAGCGCGTCTCCAAAGGGAGTGCGTTGGATTGACTCAATGCGCCACCCTTGCTGGATCTCGATCAAACCAAAAAGATACAACAGGCCAAGGTTGTACCACCCCAAACCATAGCGCACCTTATCATCAATGTCTTGACTCTGTGACGCCTGAATCCCCTCTTTGGGAACCCGAGAGGCAAAGCCCAGCCACTTGCGGAAGTTTTCAACGGCGTAAAGTCCCCCACCCCATTCCCCGATGATTTCAGGTTTGCCCCGTAGCAACCATGTCTCCAACAAGGTGGCATATTGCTCGGTGGGGTTCAGAGCACACCATCCTTGATACACGGTTGCGTCCACGATCAACCGTGGTTTGCTCCCTGACTCCTCCACACGAGTGATCCCAGAGGCTCGCACTAGCAGATACAAACCATGAATGGGAGGAAAGGATTTTTGTTGGGGGCGCTTCAAGCCAAGTTTGAGGGGATGTACCAGGCGCGCATTGATCTCTGAAAGGATGCGAAGGGGGAGTTGGAAGGAGGCGGTAAGTTCTATATCCTGCTCTCGAATATAGTCCAGAAGGGCCTCGAAATCGTGTAGAATGGTTCCTGGGCCATTTTGATCAATAACCGCTTCTCGCAGCCGCTTCTCTCGCTCGGCTGTCCATTCAAATATCTCCGTAGGGTTTCTATACATGCTCATAATCTCCTGGATCGCTCTATCCAACGATGTTCGGGTTACGCTGCTCCGCCACGCTGGCAAGCAGCACGAGTTCCTGGGTGTAGATCGGTTGGAGCAGCATCCGGGTCATAAAGCCTTCCAGCTTGCCCAGCAATCCCCCGCGCCCCTTCAACTCCGTCGTGATCGTCACCCGCGCCTGTGTGCCTTGTTCCACCACTGTGAAGGTCGTCACCCCGCCCGTGTCCAGGTCTGTTTCCACGAGAACCTTGCCAGGCTCCGGCTCCGTGATCGCCGCGCGGAACTGCCTCGTCGAGCCCATGACCTTCATCTGGAAGCGAATCACCGTGCCCGCCCCCACACCGCCCTGCTCGACCTGCAAGCCTTGAAAGTAGGGCGTGGGCAAAATCCTTGGGTGCCCCTCGCGATAGTCCGCGAGAATCCCATAGACCTTCTCCGCCGGAGCGTTGATGGTCGCTGATGCGGTGATTTGTGTCATTCGCTTGCTTCTGTGTGCTCAGGCCATTGCCCAGTAAGATATTTGACGATCAACCAGGCATGGGACAAGGGGTTTGCTACATTTTCGACATCCCCATTGGTTTCATAATCCAACAATACAACAGGTTGCTCTTTACTTCGAACTCTCAATGCCTCCGCTTCCTC
>JACCSL010000040.1 GCA_013812995.1 Ardenticatenales bacterium
GCCTATAGCCTCTTCAAGATGGAGCACTACACCAATCTCCAGCCCGCGACCGACCATGTCGATGGCGCGCGCTCCTTCTCCATCCTGACGAGTCGTGGCTGTCCCTACCGCTGCACCTTCTGCTCGCAGTCGATCATGCCGCAGAAGTGGCGCTGCCGCTCCGCAAAAAATGTGGCCGAGGAGTGGGAACATGTCGTACGGGACCTGGGCGCGCAGGAAATCGGCGTCCTGGACGACTCGGCGAACATCCGTGTGGATCGCCTGCATGAATTGGCGGACGAGCTCATCAAGCGCAAGATTAACCATGTGCCCTGGATCTTCGTCAATGGCATTCGCGGCAACCTAGCAACAGTCGAGCTGCTCGGGCACCTGAAGGAAGCGGGCCTCAAGCGTACCGCCTTCGGCGTCGAGTCGGGCGACCCGGACATTCTCATGTCCATCGACAAGCGCATCGACCACGACACTATCCGCGACGCCTTCCGCAATGCGAAGAAGGTTGGTCTGGAGACCATCGGCTTCTTTATCATCGGCCTGCCCGGTGATACCGAGGAGACAATGGAGAAGACGATCCAGTTTGCCATCGAGGTGGACCCGATGATCGCCAACTTCTCCATGATGACGCCTTACCCCGGCACGAAGGTCTATGAGATCGTGAAGCGCAAGGGGCGGATGCTGGTCCATGACTGGGATGATTACGTCTTCTTCGATGGCAAAGCACGCTATGAGATGGGCGAGATGTCCGCCGACCTGGTCGAGCGCAAGTGGAAGGAGGCGTACCGCCGCTTCTACCTCCGCCCCAGCCGCATCTTCCGAACGTTGAGCCGCAAGGACTTCTGGCTGAACTTCGACCGCACGAGCCGTGTGGCCTTCCGCACCATCTTCCCCAAGAAGGTGAAAAAGGAACTGGCCGCCGAGTTGGGCAAAGAGAAAGCAACGGCGTAACTGCCTATCCGGACACTTACGAGAGGAGAAGGGCACGGGACACCCGTGCCCTTCCCATTCTCAGCACCTTCCTTGATAAACAAGGCGCTGAGGGCGACACTGTTTTGAGGAGTAAAAGCTATGCGAGTTCTTCTGGCAAACCCCGAATCGAAGGTCTGGTCATCGCGCAAGCAGATCCCCCTGGGCCTGGGCTACTTGGCCGCCGTCCTGCGCGACAACGGTCACGAGGTGGCGATCTTCGATGCGGCGGTGGAAGATGAGCCCTTTGAGCACTATCTGGACCGCACCCACTTCGACATGGTGGGCGTCACGGCGACCACACCCATGATCTACGAGGCGTGGGTGATGGCGCAGCAGGCGAAGGCGCGCGGTAAATGGACGATCCTGGGCGGTGCCCACCTGACGATCATGCCGATGGAGTCGATGGAGCATCCCTATGTGGACTTCGTGGCGGTGGGCGAGGCAGAGGATACTCTGCTGGAACTCGTCACCGACCTGGAGACGACGGGCGGCAAGCATCTGGGCGATGTCGCTGGCATCGTGTGGCGCAATGAGGCGGGCAAGGTCATCATGAACCGCCCCCGCGTGCTGGATAGCGCCATTGACCGCTTCCCCTTCCCGGCGCATGACCTCTTCAAGATCGACCAGTACACGAATCTCCAGCCACTCACCGACGGCCTGGACCCTAACGCGCGCTCCTTCATCATCATGACGAGCCGGGGCTGCCCTTACAAGTGCAACTTCTGCTCCAAGCCCGTCACTGGCGATACCTGGCGCGCGCGCTCCGTCGAAAACGTCCTCGCCGAGTGGCGCTGGCTGGTCCGCGACATGAAGGCCACCGAGATTGGCGTCACGGATGATATCTGGAACATGAAGCTGGACCGCGCCAAGGAGCTGTGCCGCCGCATCATCGAGGAGGGGCTGAACACGGTTCCCTGGGTGACGGTACATGGCATGAAGGTCAATCACACCGACCTGGAACTCTTCCAATTGATGAAGGCGGCGGGCTGCAAGCGCGTCGGCTTCGGGGTGGAGAGCGGCGACGAGTACATCCTGAAAAAGGTCATTCGCAAGTCGCAGACCCTGGACATGGTGCGCGAGGCGTTCAAGCACGCGCAGGCCGCCGGGCTCCAGACGATGGGCTTCTTCATCTTCGGGATGCCCGAGGAGACCGCCGAGACGATGGACAAGACCATCGAGTTCGCGCTGGAACTGGACCCGGAACTCGCGAACTTCATGATCGCGGCCCCCTTCCCCGGCACACGCATGTACGACCTGCTGGAGAAACATGGCAATATTTTCAGCGAAGATTGGCACGACTTTGCCATCCACGACCAGAAGGCCCGCTTCCAGATCGGCGACCTCGACCCGCAGTTGGTCGAGGAGAAGTGGCACGAGGCGTACCGCCGCTTCTACCTTCGCCCCAACCGCCTGATGCAGCGGCTGCTCTCGAAGGATACCTGGGTCAATGCGCCCGCGCGGCTGGCCGATGCCCGACGCATGTTCCTTTCAAAGAAGGGCAACGCCCCGGCAGCGGTAGGCAAGACCGACGGGGCCTACCAGTAGCGGCGTGGGCCTGACAAAGCGATAGGCGTTGATAACACTCATGGGGCGCACGGGATCGAAAAGAACGATCTATCGTGTGCCCCATGTCATGTAAAAGCGAGAGATGCGATGATAGGATTGGTCCCCAAGCTTCCCCTGTACTGGAGCTTCTACAAGTTCGGCTTCCCGAAGATGCTACCCTTCAGCATCGTGGTTTCGGTCTCCTTCCGCTGCAACTCCAAGTGCAAGACCTGTGATGTCTGGCGGCGGCCCAACGATGATTTGAGCATCGAGGAGTGGCGCAAGGTCTTTCATAACCTCGGCAACAGCCCCTTCTACATGACCTTCACGGGCGGCGAGCCCTTCCTGCGCGGCGACCTGGATGAGATGGTGATCGCAGCCTACGAAGAGTGCAAGCCGGAAGTCATCACGATTCCCACGAACGGAATTCTCACCCAGCGCATCCTGGAGATGACGGAGCGGATGTGTACGGCGGCGAAGGGCACCAACATCGGTATCAACCTCTCGCTGGACGAGGTAGGGGAGCGGCACGACCGCCTGCGCGT
>JACCSL010000063.1 GCA_013812995.1 Ardenticatenales bacterium
AAAGCCCTCCGCCAAGAAACGCGCGCGGGCCGAGAATCGATTGGGCCGCGTCCAGGGCGTCATGGACGCGGATGTAGAGACCCGCGCCAGGAAGCTGGCACAAATTTTCACGTCTATCTTCCTGAGCAGCTATAACGCCTTCTACTGGGTGGAGCTGTGGTTGAAGGGCGGGGATATCGGTGACCTCAACACAGAGTTCAAGAAGCTAGCCGGGAAAAGCCTTGAAGCGGCGATCAAGGAGAGCTTCGGCGACGGGGATGCCACGACCTACACCGGCTCGTACAAGACCCAATATCTCCTGGACCTGATCAAAAACAATGGTCGTCCGTCGCTCTATGCCAACCTGCTGGTTGCCCTCCGCAAGGTCGATTGGGGGCTCAAGGGGGAGGCCAGCCGCGAAGCGATCATGGATTTGCTGGAAAAGGCCACCCCGCAAGAATGGCTGGCGCAAAAAAAACTGATCTGGGACAACCTGGGCAAAGCTTTAAAATCGATGGACGTTGCCAAGTCCGTCGCCGCGCTAGATGGCTACCACGAGATGAAGGCGCTCAACGAGCAGCGCGCGAAAGAGGGGAAACCCGTCGACACGGCCAACGAGATCAAAGCCAAAATAAAATACCTGGAGGCGATGATCCTCGAGAACCGCAGCATGGCGCACAACCTCAAGCGCGACACCATGCGGCCCCGTCTGGAGAAATGGCGCGACAGCGCGACGGCTCAGGAGCGTGAGGAGGCTCGCAAGGACGCTAAGCTAAACACAGTGCTCGATAAGAGCCTGAAAAAGAAGGACCGGGAGTGGTTTCCGACGGTCATGTTCGGCGGTGATGCCTCGTTGGCCCAGGGTCTGCTGCCCCCATCCCCGGAGGGCAGCCAGGAAGAGATCGCCGAGGCGCAGCAGAAGGTGGCGGACATGATTGCCACGCTGAATGCCATGCTGAAGGCCAAGAAGCGCAAACGCTTCCGCACGGAGGTCTCCACCCTGGGGACCAGCAAGCTTCATCAATACCTGGGCAGCTTTCTGCCGGAGGGAGATCGCAAAAGCTGGATGGACCCCACCACCCCCGCCAGCGAGCAGGATCGTCTCTTCAAGGAGATCATCCGACCCAAACTGGAAGCGGCATTGCGAGCCGCAGGGACAGACAAGAAGGATACCGAACGGCTCCTCTTCAACCTGGAACAGGAAGCTATCTCCAAGGGAAATCTGAAGAAGAAGAGCAACTACGAGAAGCTCGAAGCGCTGGCGGACGGCCCCCACGAGCCTTACACTATTTTCGCACTGGTCATCAAGCGCCTGACCAAGCTCAGCCCCCCAGAGATGTTGGCCCTGCGGCAGAACCAGAGCCTGATGGCACAGTTGAAGGAGATCTGCAAGGAAGCTGCCCGCATGTGGGGCTCCCCAGAGAGTGACTGGGAGGAAATGGTCGTTCCCCTCATCGGTGGGACAGGGCCTGTGGTCGGGGCGGGTTCCAAGATGAGCAGGGGGGAGGCCCTGCAAAAGACCGTTGAGGATATGCAGAGCAATCCGACCTACTGGGCCATGCGCTTGAGATTCGAACTCAACAACAAGCGCGATAAAGCCATCATCGCCAGCATCGTCCAGCAGGCGCAGAGTTCCGCGCTGGAGCGTGCAGGTCGAAGCTCAGGCAAGGATGGGAAACCAGACAGCTCCGCCGCCCGGAAGCAGGCCGAAATATTTATGATGGCGGTCTACCACGCCCTGGGCAAAGAGGATCAGCGGCGGCTGCGGAAGAAGGTTCCCCAAATCCATGACAGTTTGGCGCACGGCGAGCTGGCGGATGTGGATAGCATCCTCCAAGCGTTCAAAGGACGCATCATCGCCAAGAAATGGGCGATCAACGTGGATAAGACCGGCATCCTGAACACCATCAAAGAGACTCAGGATGACGAGTTCGTGCACGAATGGACCAACTTTGATGACTTCGAGGAGTGGGTCAAGCAGCGGGACACCCTCCAGGCGCAGAAAGATAACAATAAGCTGAGTCCCGAAGAAGAAGGCAAGCTCACCCTCTTCAACAAGAAGATTGCGAAGTACATTCCCCAGATCAAAACCGACCGCTATATCTTCATTCGGAAGCGCCTTGATCCCAAGGATATGAAAGATGTCGACGAGGCCATCGCTGAGAAACTCAAGGCGATGGTGGAAGGGAACGAGCGCATTCGCGCAGCAATGGAAAAGGCGGGGGTCAGCGCCACTAATGAGGTGACAGTCAGCCGGATCAAGACGCGCCATCAGGGGGAAAAGGTGAAATATGGGCGCTCGGGGGCCCAATATCAGCTTGTCAACCCCCACGCGCTCTTCCGGGATGATGCATTCACCAGCCTGCTCGGGTTGAATCGCGAGGCCATGTCGAAGTTCCAGAGGGCCAAGTCCCCGGAGGAAAAGGTCGCGATTGCCAAGGAGATCCTGGGGCTCATGACATCCCTCCAGGAAAGACTCGACACGCACCTCGAGAAGTCCGAGGCGGTCAAGGAACTCATCGATGACATCATCATGATCACGACCCAGATTCTTATCTCGGTCGCCATCGCGGTCGCCACCTGGGGCGTGGTGCCCGCATGGGCCTTGCCGCTGATCTACCTTGGCAGCTCTCTCGTCACAATGGCGATCAAGAAAGGGTTGAAGGGGGACCGATACGGCGAGCTAGAGGCGATCAACGAGGCCCTGATGTCGATTGCCCAGGCCGGGGCTGCGGAGGCCGGAACCTTCGCCTATGGGGCAACCGAGATCGCCAAGACCCTTGGGACCGCCACCGATCTTGGCACCAAGATGGAGGGCCGCGTGACTCGGGTGGCGATTGACCAGGCTCTAGGGCTCGTGGTCAAACACGCCATCACCCACGCGACGAGCGTCGATACCCGCCGCACGAAATTCGAGAGCAAGGTCTGGAAAGACGTCGAGGGGGTCGCGCTGCAATTTATCCTGGTGGCGCTGATTCGCGAGCCGATGTGGCATGGCGTGGGCGGATCAATGCCCGCCTCCACGCTGGCGGGTAATGCAACAACCAGTGACAAGCTCCTGGACGACGAGCGCGGCAATAAAATGGCTGGGCTTTCGCTGGCGGATCCCCAGAACCCGCTTCTGGCTCATTTCATCACCAAATTCCGCGAGAAATGGGACAAGGCCATTCTGGAGAGACAGCAGTACAAGGGTGGTGAGGTCAGCAAGGAGAAGGAGAAGGTTCCGTCGAGTAGCGGGGGCGTCGGCCAGGCGCAGAATGATGGCGGTCAGCCCCCGCCCAGACCGCCCTCCGATCAGGAGTTGATGGAAAAGATCGCCAACGAGGTGGTTCAGGAGGTGGCTGCGACGCTCTCGCAGCCGCGCCAATTTGCCGTCAATCTAGCACCGATCATCCAGAGCGAGGGAGGGTTAACGCTCAGCGCCATCCAGCTGATCCAGGACAAACTAGGTCGATTTCCCGACTTCCAGGAGATGAAGGAAAAATACCCGATTCTCTTGCACCACCTCGCACTGCTCCGGCCCGAGGAGATCGCGCTCCTCAAGCCCGAGCAGCTTCCAGAGGCGCTGGCCCTGCTCCAACGATTAGAGAGTGCGTCAGGTTACGCGCTGTTCAATCAGCCCGCCCTGCTGAGCCAGGCCCAGGCGCTCGGGCTGGCTCAGAATCCCGTGGTGCAGCAGGCGCAGCAAATGGCGGCGCTCTATGAGCGCAGGCGCACCTCCAATGAGGTAAACAACAAGGCGACCGTCGTTTCAGAAGCCCCAAAGAAGCCTCGACCCATCACGAATGCGAAGGTTGCCAAGGAGAAGGAGCCGGAAGTGCCGAAGCTTTCCGAGGAGCAGCAGCGAGAGCAACAGCGCAAGCTCGAGGAACAGCTCAAAGAGCGTCGGGAACGGTTGCAGCAGCGAACTGCGCAAGCGTCCCTCCCGCAGCCCGTCAGCCAGTCCACCGGAACCATCCCGCTCCCGGTGCAGGATAGCTATCAGCCATCGGGGGCAGAGCCGATGCTGAAGCAGCTAGGGGAGGAGCGCGAGGCGCGCCAGAAAGCCAAGAGCAGCCAGCCCTCTAGCAGCGTGCCCCTGACTGTGCCGCTCACCAACAGCTCTCAACCCACGGGGCCGGACCCGCTGCTGAAGCAGCTAGGGCAGGAGCGCGAGGCGCGCCAGAAAGCCAAGAGCGTTCCTTCGTCCACACCCACATCCGTACCCACCCTTGTGCTCTCCTCGCCCCAAAGCGTCCATCCTGGCCTGGCGGCCGCACGCAAGGAGCAGAAGAAAGCCTATCAGTCGTACAAGGCGGAACAGGCAAAAATCGAAACAGAGATTGAGACCTATCGGGAGGAACATATAACGGAGATGCAGATCGCCTACCGGCTCGACATGGCGCATGGCGGCGCGTGGGGCAGCGAGGCAGAGGCCAAGCCTATCGCGGAGGCCCTGGCCGCCAATGGGCAACGGGTGAAGATTCGTATCTTTCGGATGAATGGCAAGGGGCAGCCCCAGTGCTACACCGAGGCCGGCGCGGGGCGAAACATAGATATTCTCCTCACGGGGGGCCATTACCAGATTCTCATGTGGGACAAAGGCGTCCCCTACGTGATCGATGTTGCGGGGGACGGAAGCTGCTTCTTCAACGCCGTCTACGAGGCGATCTATGGCCGACCGCCTAGCGCTAAGGAGGTGGAGGAATTTCGGGCGCTGGTAAGCGTGGGGCTCTCCGACGAGCAGTTGGAGATCATCGCGGTCGATATGATGAACAGTATCGACAGTGGCGACGCGCTACCACCGGGTCTGGGGCCGCGCTTCTACAACCTGTTGAAGCAATATGCGGCCTACGTTCGGAAACAGCGGGGTGACGCCGCCCACTCTAACACAACTTCCGCAAAGAGCGGCCCAGTATCCAGTTCATCCAAAATGATGACGATTCATGATCTGTCCTCCGCCAAGCCAGAGAGTTCGATCACCGCGCCTCTTTTGGAGATGCTAGAACAACTCGCCAGGAAGGTTCCGGAGGCCGCCGCTCCCATTTCGAAGATTCTCTTTGCGGCGTCCAAACCCGCCTCAAAGCCAACCTCCAATATTCACTCCTTCCAGGAGATTATCTCTGGCTCTCAGGAGAGCGGGGAGGCAGAGAAGCTTGAGCAGCTACGAGCCTACCTGGAACAGCTAAGTGCTCGGGATCTGGACTCAGAGGCGAAGGCGCTCGTCGCGAGGCTTTTAAAACTGCTGCCCCACCTTTCTATTTCTATGGTGGGCAGCACACAATGGGGGAAGGGTAAATCGCTCCGCTAGGGAGCCGCCCCGTCACTCATGGTTCGTGCCGAAGAATATAGAGCCCATAACCCATATCGCTCGCTAAGATGAGGTCGTTGTGCGGGACGACGCCCCAGACGAAGAGCCGACCGCGCCCGCTCCCGCCCCAGTGGCCGATCTCGCGTGGGTTGGCGGGGTCGGCGATGTCCACGACG
>JACCSL010000083.1 GCA_013812995.1 Ardenticatenales bacterium
GGTGAGAGGGGTCAGGGTGTAGGGTGGGATCATGGTAGGGGAGATTATAGCGATGTGAGCAGCCATGTTACAAGGTCAGGTTCAGCGCCTCTGCCACGGTCATCATGTCCTTGTCGCCGCGCCCGGAGACGTTGACGATGATCAGCGCCTCGCGGCCCATCGTGGGAGCGAGCTTTGCCACCTCGGCGATGGCGTGCGCGGATTCGAGCGCGGGGAGAATACCCTCGGTGCGCGCGAGGCGCTTGAGTCCTTCCAGCGCCTCGTCGTCGGTGGCGTAGGTGTAGCGGGCGCGTCCCATCTCGCGCAGGTGCGCGTGCTCAGGTCCCACGGCTGCATAGTCCAGCCCCGCCGAGATCGAGTGCGTAAGCGCGATCTGTCCGTCCTCATCCTGTAGAACATAGCTCTCCGTACCCTGGAGCACGCCCAGCCGCCCTGTGCGCTCATCGCTGAAGCGCGCCGCGTGCTTGCCGTCCGCGATCCCCTCGCCGCCCGCTTCCACGCCAATCATTGCTACACTCTCGTCCGCGAGGAAAGGGTGGAAAAGGCCAATCGCGTTGGAGCCGCCGCCCACACAGGCGATGAGGGCATCCGGTAGCCGCCCCTCAGCCTCCAGAATTTGCTGGCGTGCCTCGCGCCCAATCACCGACTGGAAATCGCGCACGATCATGGGGAATGGGTGTGGCCCCAGCGCAGAGCCGAGCAGGTAGTGGGTGTCGCGCACATTGGCCACCCAGTCGCGCATGGCCTCGTTGATGGCATCCTTCAGCGTCCGCGAGCCGCTATCCACGCCGCGCACCTCTGCGCCGAGCAACTTCATGCGAAAAACATTGAGTGCCTGGCGGCGCATGTCCTCGGTGCCCATGTAGATGACGCACTCCAGCCCCAGCAGGGCACAGACCGTGGCCGTGGCAACGCCATGCTGCCCCGCGCCTGTCTCTGCCACGACGCGGCGCTTGCCGAGCCGCTTGGTGAGCAGTGCCTGACCCAACGCGTTGTTGATCTTGTGCGCGCCCGTGTGTGCCAGATCCTCGCGCTTGAGGTAAATCTTCGCGCCGCCCAACTCCTCGGTGAGGCGCGCGGCACAGGTGAGCGGCGTTGGGCGGCCCACGTAGGTGGCGAGGAGGTGGTTCAACTCGTCACAAAAGGCCCCATCCTCCCGCGCCTCCTGGTAGGCCGCCTTGAGCTCGCGAATGGCGGGCACGAGCGTCTCGGGCACGAACGCGCCCCCGTAGCGCCCGTAGCGCCCCCGCTCGTCTGGAAATCTGTACTGTTCCACGCTCCGTCCTTTCTACTGGGTGCTCTTCGCCTCGCTGATTGCCATTGCAGTCTCTCGTAGCTCGTCGGGCTGGGCCATCCGGTCAGGCACGCCGCCGAAGTAGCCATCGCGGGTCCAGCGGGGGATCAGGTGCAGGTGAACATGGGGCACCTCCTGCCCCGCTGCTGGGCCATTGTTCTGGAGCAGGTTGTACCCATCGGCCTTCGTGGCGTCCAGCACCGCTGGAGCCCACTGCGCGGCGAGCCGTGCCAGGTGGCTGGCGTTGTCCTCATCCAACTCGTGCCACTGCTCCACATGCACCCGTGACGCGATGAGCAGGTGCCCCTTCGCCGCCTGGTTGATATCGAGGAAGATCACCGCCTGCTTGTCCTCATGCACAAATGTCCCTGGAATTTCACCCCGGATAATCTTGCAGAAGATACAATTTTCCATGTTTTAATCCTTTGTTTCTCCATCGTTCCGTTTTTCGCCGTATTAATCCTTCATTTCTCCTGATCCTTGCGCCGCTGCTTTGACTTGCCGTATAAACTCCCGCACCCTGTCATGATCCTTGACACCCGGCGCGGACTCCACGCCGCTGACCACATCGACGCCCCAGGGCTGGACGGTGTGAATCGCGTCCGCCACCGTTTCCGGGGTGAGACCGCCAGCCAGGAGAAGCTTGAAGCGGCGCGCCACGACCTGAGCAATTGCCCAGTTCGCCTTCTCCCCTGTGCCGCCCATCTTCCAGGAGTGGTAGGTATCAAGCAGGAAGTCCGGCGCGTCGGGGTTGTCGGGCAGCGTGTTGGAAT
>JACCSL010000110.1 GCA_013812995.1 Ardenticatenales bacterium
CTCATAATCATATCGTGCTACTTGGCCTGGAGTCGCAGGTAAAGGGATAGCAACTTCACCTATGAGCTGTTTGTTGGATTCGTCAAAGCATACTTGTGGATATTGGGCATTATACGGCTCATGATAAAGATCTAAGACATCTTCCATTGCACATACAAAATCAGCACTACTTTGGGGAGGTATTACCCATTGCTTATTTTGCCAAGGCTTAAGTTCGTTTTTTTAAGCACCTGGCGAATCGTCTCATACGAAATGGAAGGTATATCTATCGCTTCAAGGGCGACAAATTTATCCGCCAGCAACCGCAATGTCCAATTGGCATACCCAGCAGGAGGTGGACCACACACTAAAGCCACTAAATGTGCTTCTTGTCTTCCATCCAACTTGCGTTCATACTGGCGTACCGATGGTTTGCCTTCTAAGGCAAAGGTCAATCCTTCTTCTACATAACGTTTCCGAATGCGATATACTGTCACATTACCGACATCTAACGCCTGACTTATCTCTTCATCGGTCCATTTTTCATGCGCCTTCAGCAAAATTCGGGCTCGTGTTAGCTTGCGTGCCTTTTCTGTTCCAGAAGAGAACATGCTCAGAATCCGGTGGAAAGTAAGACAAGAGCAGGAACGAGCCGGCTGAGAAGCCAAGGCCAGAGAAATCGGGTAGACTAGCAGCTATGGAAGAATGGCGCGAGCTTGATCTAACGCAACTACATCTGGAGCCAAGCGTGGCAGGCTTACTGACGCGCCTGCTCCAGCACATCGAGGTACTGGAAGGCGAGATTGTGGCCTTGCGCGCAGAGAACCAAGCCCTGCGCGACGAAAACGCCCGCCTCAAGGGACAAAAGGGACGGCCCGATTTCAAAGCCAACCAGCCCCCGTGTGCCGCAGAGGATCCGGTCCAAAAGCCGAAACCCGCGCGTCCCGCAGCCCCCGGCAAAAAACCACGGGCGGAGCGGATTGAGATAGACCGCAGTCAGACAGTGGAACTCGATCGGGACGCGCTCCCCGCCGACTACCAGACGCGCGGCTATCGCGAGGTCGTGGTCCAAAACATCCGTTTTGAGCGCGACAATGTACGCTATCGACTCGAACGAGGCACCTCTGCCAGCACGGGCCAGTTCTATGAAGCGCCGCTGCCCGACGCCCCAGCGGGCAGCGGCTATGGCGCAGAGCTACACGCCTTCGTGCTGCTGGCCTATTTCGAGTTACGGATCCCCGAAGAAAAGATCATGCGCCTCCTGAACGCCCAGGGCATCGTCATCAGCGCGGGCAGCGTCGCGACGATCATCAGTCAGAAACATCTGGCCGACTTCGCCCAAGAGCGCGCCGCGATTCTGGACGCCGGGCTGCACACGACCCGCTATCAGCACCTCGATGATACGGGCTTGCGCGTGGCGGGGGTCAATCATCATCTCTCCGTGCTGACCAATCCGTACTTCGCCTGCTATTTCATCCATCGCTTCAAGAATGCACCCACCGTGGCGCGCTTATTGGACTTGGCCCGCTTGGATGCGCCCGAGGACGCCCCCGACGAGGCCAGCCTGACCTTTGAGCAGCGCACGCTGCGCGATGCGATCCCGATTCTGGTGACCGATGGGGCCAGCCAGTTTCGCAACCAAACGCTTTATCAGGCGTTGTGTTGGATTCATGAGGAGCGCCACTATGCCAAGTTGTGGCTCGCTTTCCCCAAACACCGCCATCTGCTGGAGGAGCAACGCCAGGCCATCTGGACCTTTTACGAGCGCCTCAAAACCTATGCAGGTGCCCCCACCGACACCGAAAAAGCAGGGCTTTGGCAGGACTTCGATACCCTCTTTGACCCCACCACGGGCTCCATCCTGCTCGATGATCGCCTGCGCCTCACGCGCGCCAAAAAGGAACTGCTGCTGCTCGTGCTGGACTTTCCCGAGGTTCCCCTCGAAAACAATCGCGCCGAACGCGACCTGCGTGAGGTCGTTGTCAAGCGCAAAATCTCTATCGGTCCCCGTACCCCCGATGGCGCACAAGCCTGGGAGGTCTTCTTCACCCTACTCACCACCTGTGCCAAGCAAGGCGTCAACTTCTTTGCTTATCTGCTGGATCGCATCTCAGGTTCCTACCAGATGCCTGCTCTCGCTGATCTTGTCCGCGCTCACGCTCCCACCGGATCTTGAGCACGTTCCCAGAAGAGACAAGATTTAGCAGATGATCGCGCTCCGCTTCTGTAAGTTCTACCTGATATAACTTTTTGGGCATCTTGATTCTCCTTTTGCTTTC
>JACCSL010000114.1 GCA_013812995.1 Ardenticatenales bacterium
AACGCACCCAGCCAATTTTGGGTAGGTACACTTGATTCTCATGCACCTGCACACTTTGCGGGTAGCTGAAGGAAGGAGGGGTACGTCGCTTGCTCTTGAAGTTCGGGAAGCCACTCAGCCCCTTAAAGAAGCGGCCAAAGGCGTCCGCCAGGTGTTTGAGCGGCTCTTGCAACACCTGTGAATGAATCTCGCGCAGCCAGGCGCTATCGGCTTCCCCTTTCAAGGCCGTCAAGCGCGCCATTTGTTCCTTGAGCGAGGGGGCCTGGCCCGTTTCCGTATAGACCTGTTGCCGATAGGCGAACATCTCATTCCACACCCAGCGCGACGCCCCCGCATAGCGCCAGAACTGCGCTTCCTGGTCGCGCGTCGCTTTCAGTTTGAAGCGGAATGCCTTGTGCAGAATCATCGCACGCTCTGAGCCTCGATATAGCGCTGAATCGTTTCACTCGATACGTTGCCTGCCGTGCTGACCCAATACGAACGCGTCCACAGCGACGGCAACTTGCACAACTCGGCAAATTCCGCCCGCAAGCGGCGGGAGGTGTAGCCCTTCAACCGATGCACCACCTGATGAGGAGCCCAGGTCGGGGGGCAACTGATGAACAGATGCACATGATCCGGGCGCACCGCCAATTCAAGCACTTGGCACTCTAGCTCTGTGGCCTTTGCCCGCAGCAGTTCCTCCAGCCGCGTCTGCACCGCCCCCACCAGGATCGGCTTGCGCCGCTTGGGGCAGAAGACGAAGTGATAGTTGACCAGCGACACCGACGTTCGTTTGTTGCGCAGCGGTTGTCCCATTCTGACCTTCTGGTTGACGCGCTTTTCTCATCAACCGCATTCTACCATCCCCTTGCGTCTATTTCAATGCTTTTCAACATTGATTTGGGCCTTGCCGGGCGATTCGCCCGCCTAAAGCGCCTACTGTTGGTAAAGCGCCTACTGTTGGCATCCCAGGGCTAAAGCCGCTGGGCTTTCTCGCCCTTACGTCTGTTAAAGAGATCCTGGCGCTGCCGGTCGAGTTATTCAACCAGCCCTCCAGTTAATCGCTCACCACCGCCTTGGGCCACTCAATACGCAGGTGAATGCCATAATGGTCCGAGAGGTGGGCATGGCTTCCATCCACCAGTTCGACCTTGTCGCGCAGGATGATAACGGACTCGTAGCGGGCCGCCAGCCCCTCCGGGACGCGAATCAGCGCGTGGTCAATGGCGATGTTCAGCATGGAGGCCACCTGCGCAGGCAGCAGCGCATGAGGGCGGTAGGTTGGATCGTGGACCTCGCCGAGCGGGTCGTGGAGTCGCGTGGCCGTCAGAAATTCCTCGTAGAGCCAGGAGTAGCGCGGAATATTGAAGTCGCCAACCACCACAATCAGGGACTCCGGCGGTTGCTCGTTGACGACCTCGGCAAGTTGAGCCAGTTGCAACGCCTCCAGTTTAGCGTAGCGGTTGGAGCGCTCCCAGTTTCCCGAATAGTTGGCGGCCAGGTGGGTGTTGATCAGCGTGATGGGCAGGCCACGATGCTCCAGGCGGCAAACAAGCATTCCCTTGTGCAGCATCCGGTCTGCAATAATCGGCCCAAAGAGCCAGCCTCGATTCCGGAAAGGAATGAAGCGCCCACTGCTCTGTGGCTCGCGGGTGAGCGTCATGAGCCCGCCCTTGGGGGCGTAGAGATGGGGCTCCCAACTGGCGTAGGGAAAATTCGAGAACGCCCCGGAGAGCACCGGGACATAGCGCTGTAGCTGGACCTCTTGCAGGCAGACCGCGTTCAGCGCCCGGTCATTGAGTTCACGCGCGATGGTGCGCAGGCGGGCACGGGTACGAATCGTGGGCACGCCGAAGGCATTCAGCGTGACGACATTGAATTGGTGTAGGTCACTCTCGCTCATAAACCTCCATAGGGATGCGCTGCTCAGGGAGCAACCTGCGTGCCTAAATTGTGGTAAAATGGCCCCGTTGTTCAAACCCAAGAAACAAGAAGATAGAGGTTTTGAGATGGCCTATCCTACCAGTCAAGCCCAGATCCAATGCCCTCAATGCCAACAACCCATGACCGTCACCGTGCAGCAGGTCATTGATGTTGGCACGGAGCCAACCCTGCGAGATCGCCTCCTGCGCGGGCGGCTCAATGTGGCACGTTGCCCCCGCTGCAACATTGGCGGGGCGCTTGCTATGCCCCTCATCTACCACGACCCCGCCCACGACTTGCTCCTGGCTTACGTCCCGCACGAGATGAACCTGCCGATGTCAGAAGAAGAAAAAGAGATCGGTCGGCTGACGAACATGGTACTCGACCACACACCAGCCGAGAAACGCAAAGCCTACCTGCTCAATCCGACGCGCGTGATGACGCACGAGGGTTTGCTCGAGAAGATTATGGAGGCGGAAGGAGTCAGTCCGGAACAGGTACGGAAGCAGAACGAGAAGATTCGGCTCGTGATGCAGATGGCACAGGCGGTCGGTAATGAGACAAAGCTGGCAGCGCTGATCGAGGAAAACAAGGAGGTCATTGATTACAACTTTTTACTGCTCATCACCATGACGATGCAGCAGGCGGGCGAAACCCACGACGAGGCCACGGTGGAGCGCTATGGCACTCTGCGCGAGACGATCATCACGCAGCTGGACCTCAAGGCCGACCAGGTGCCGAGCCTGGGGCTGGAGGAGCCAATGAATGGGCTAATTGAGGCGCTCCTCGCTACGCCGCAGGACGAACTGGAGCCCGCCGTGGCCGCCAATCGCCCGCTGCTGGATTACAACTTCTTCCTCCATCTCTCGCAGCGCGCGGAGCAGAGCAGCGGCGAGGAGAAAGCAGCGCTCCTGGCCCTACGCGGGCAGTTGGTGGAGATTACGGAACGCATGGACCGACTCGCGCAGCAGGCCATCGAGCGGGCCGCCACCCAGCTCAATGAGCTGTTGCGGGCAGAGGATATTGATGCAAAGATACAGGAGATGTACCACGAGTTCGATGAGGCCTTCCTGGTGGTCCTCTCGGCCAATGTGGAGCAGGCGCGCACCCAGAAGCGGGACGATATTGTAGAGGCGCTCACCACGATTTATACGCGCGTCATCAAGGCGATGGAGACCCGACTCCGCCCCGAACTGCGCGCGATGAACCACCTGCTCCGCATGGAAAGCAGCGCGGAACGGAAGGAGCGGCTGCGAAAGGAGCTACGCACCTACAACCCGGCAGGCTTCATCGAGATGATCGAGGCCATTGCGGGGGACCTGGAGGATGCGGGTGGTGCGGACCCGGCGGTACTGGAGCGGCTCTACACCATCGCAGATGAGGCACGCGAGATAGCCAGCAGCGACCTGGAGTTTGTCCCACCCACAGAGTCCCTCTTCGGCGGAGAGAACAAGGGCGACACGCCCCAGATTATTCTACCCTAGTGCATAAAAGGAGTTTTCATGCTGGATCACCTACCACCCGCCGTTCGCGAGGCCCTGGAGGCAGGCAACCCCCATGACTTGCAGGCAGCCCTGTCGGCCCTTCCGCAGGGAGAGGCCGCAGTCATCGTCAAGGAATTGCAGGACGCTGGCGTTATTGCTGTACAAGAGACTGACCCGCTTGATATGCAGCGGGTGTTGCGGCAGGTAGAGCCGCTCCTGCGCGGTATCGTCGCCGTCGCGCGGGGTGATGAGGGCCCTCGCCCCCAGATAGAGGCCCTACTGGCCGACCTGGAAGGGAAAGGGTGGCGGCTTACGAAGCCTGTCAACCGTTTCTGGGCGGGCGAGCGAGACCTGGATGAGTTGACCGTCGGGCTGGACGACTCCGACTCGCAGGTCATGTGGCGCATCATACAGATCCTGGATGAGCCGCCGCTGGAGGAGATCGGGGCCTCGCTGCCGTCCGCTGTTGTGGCCGCGTTCGAGTCCGGTGATTTCAACCAGTTCCAGGAGGCACTCAACGCGCTACCGGAGGCAGAGCGGGAAAAGGTGGTCGCTAGCCTGGAAACCCTCGCCCAGCAGGCAACTACAGAGGAGAGCGAGCCGCTGGAGGAGGGCGAAATCACCAACTTCCCGGAGGTCCAGCGTCAGTTCGACCCGCTGCTACGGGAGATTGCCGAGATTGCCAAGGGGCACTCCCGTTCGCGCGGCGAGATCGACGCCCTGCTCCCCCAGTTGGAGGACAAGGGCTGGCAACTCATGATGCCGGTTCATCGCATCTGGGCGGGCGAGCGGGATCTGATCGCGCTGACGGCAGGCGTGGACTCCAACAGCGCCAAACTCGTGGCGCGCATCCTGGAATTCATCGCCCAGCCCTCCGCCGACGATACCCTTGATGAGCTACCACAGGAGGTTAGGCAGGCATTCGAGTCTGGTGACCCACAGCGGGCTATGGCCTCGTTGACCTCGCTGCCCCCGTCCATGCAGCACACGGTAATGGGGCAGCTTCGTAGCTTCGCCCGCCAGCTCCTGCAGCAGCTTCCGCCCGAGTCCCAGCAGGAGATGCTGGCCCAGTTGGACCATCTCTCCGCCGAGCCCGCACCGGCACAGACAGAGCAGGAGCGCCTGCTGGAGCAATTCGACCCGCTGCTGCGGGGGGTTGCCGCCGTTGCGCGCGGCAGCGATGCCGCTCGGCCACAGGTCGAAGCGGCTCTGGAGCAGATCGAGAACGGCGGTTGGCACCTCACCGCTCCCGTCCAACGACTCTGGGCGGGCGAGCGGAACCAGGCCGCGCTCATCGAGGGATTGGATCAGACGGATCGCATCCTCATGCAGCGAATTCTCGAGTTGGTCGAGCAGCCCTCGCGCGAGGAGATCATTGCCGGGCTGCCCGCTGGCGTGCGGAACGCGCTGGAGGCGGGGGACACCATCGCCCTCCGCGCGGCGCTTGCGGCACTGCCGGATCATGAGGCGGCGTCGGTGGTAGGACGGATGCGGAATGCCGGAATCATCGAGTAGCGCGCCGACACGGCGGGCTGTCATCAACCGAAGCACCAACGAGACGCGCATTCAGCTATCGCTTTTCCTGGATGGAAGCGGTGGGGGCACCCGGCAAACGGGTGTCCCCTTCCTTGACCACATGCTGGACCATGTGGCTCGCCACGGTCTCTTGGACCTGGAGATCAAGGCGGCAGGCGACTACGAGATTGACGACCATCACACAGTGGAGGATGTTGGCATCGTGCTGGGCAAAGCACTATCCGAGGCACTGGGGAACAAGGCAGGCATCCGCCGCTACGGCGATGCCACCGTGCCAATGGACGAGGCACTGGTGCTCTGCGCGGTGGATTTCTCCGGGCGTGGGCTGCTGGCCTTCCAGGGCACCATTCCTACGCCCAAGGTGGGCACCTTCGACACAGAGTTGGTGGCGGAATTCCTGCGCGCCCTTGCCAGCAATGGCGGAATGACGCTGCACATCCAGGTACTCGCCGGGCAGAACAGCCACCACATCATCGAGGGCATCTTCAAGGCGCTGGGCCGCGCCCTGCGCGAAGCCGTGGAGATCGACGAGCGGCGCGGCGGCGCGGTGCCGAGCACCAAGGGAATGTTGGAATAATCATGGCGGAAAGCACGAAAAGTGTTGCTCTGATCGACTACGGGGCGGGAAATATCCGCAATGTGGAGAAGGCGTTCGAGGCCGTGGGGGTCGCGACGAGCCGCACGTCGGACCCGGCACGGGTGGCGGCAGCGGATGTCATTGTGATGCCCGGCGTGGGAGCCTTCGGGGAGATGATGGGCGCGCTCCGCGAGCGGGGGCTGGTGGAGCCGCTCCGTGAGGCGGCGCGTGCTGGCAAGCCGCTGCTTGGTATCTGCGTGGGACTCCAGGTGCTCTTTGAGGTGGGCGAGGAGATGGGCGAGCATGAGGGCCTGGGTCTATTCCCCGGACGCGTGCGCCGCTTTCAGGTCGAGCCGCTCAAGGTGCCGCACGTCGGGTGGAATCAGATTTATCCCACAACGGACCATGCCCTCTTTGACGGCATCTCGTCCGGTGATTATGTCTACTTCGTTCACTCTTACCATGTGGCCCCGACGGACCCCTCGCTTGTCCTGGCAACGACAGAGTATGGCATAGACTTTCCCGCGATCTGCGGGTGCGAGAACATTCTGGGCATCCAGTTCCACCCGGAGAAATCGCAGCAGAGCGGGCTACGGATGCTCGCTAACTTTGCCCGCTGGGCAGGCGTGGTATAAGGATGGCATCCTCACTTGTGCGGCGCTTCCTGGGAGCAGCGGACGAGGCGATGGTCCGTGCATACTGGGAGCGCGCCCCCCACGCCCATCTTTTCGCGATTCCCGACCTGGATTATCTCGGCTGGCGGGACGCGCGGCTCAGCTATATGGGCTGGTTCGAGGGCAAGCAACTGGTCGGCTACTTCATGCGCTACGCGCTCAGCGCGCAGTGGAGCTTCGAGCGCGAGGAGATCGCGGCGGAGATTGCACCATTCCTGCGTAACGAACGCATCCAGTTCGTCACAGGCATGGAGGCCACGATGTGGCCGGTGCTCCAGCAGATTCAAGGGGGGTGCGTCACGCGCAGCGAGCCCAGCACCGTGGCGACGCTGCCCCTGGACGCGCTGAACCGCGACGCGCTGGACGCCTCGCCAGGCCAAGCGCGGCTGGCAACGCTGAGTGACCTTGACGGACTCACCGCGGTACACATTGCCTCGCCGGACCAGTTCAACCATCTGGATTATCCCGCGCGCCGCCGCGCCCTCCAGGGCGCGATGACGGACCAGTGGCGGCGCGTCTACCTGGCCGAGACGCCGCAGGGGCGCGTGGCCGCCAGCGCGCAGACGACCGCCGAGGGACGAACGATGGGGGTCATCGGTGGTGTGGTGACGCACCCCGCGCTGCGCGGCCAGGGCTATGCCACCGCCGCGACCTCGCACCTCTGCGCGGCACTGATTCAGGAAAATAAGGTGCCCTACCTGTACTACCGCCGCGGCAATACCCCTGCCGCTCGTGTCTATGAAAAGATTGGCTTCGTGCCGATGGGCGATGCGCTGCTCGCGGAGCTAGAGTGGGATCGATGATTGTGTGGGACTCCTACACGGAAGCGATTGTTTATTTGCTGGTGGCGCTTGGCGTGCTGGGGTTGGCTATGCCAGAGTGGTTTATCGTGGTGTCGCGCTTCCCCTTCATCTTTCCGCTGGAGCCGGCTGGCAGCGTGACGCCCGAGCGACGGAAGCGGGCGCGACTGTGGGGCGGCATCACGCTCTTTGGTGCCCTGCTGCTCATGTTGCTCGCCCCCTCGTAAGGTTGTCTATTCTGAAAGGATTTCTATGTTGATTTTCCCGGCGATGGACCTGCGGCTGGGACGCTGTGTGCGCCTCTACCAGGGCGACCCGACGCAAGAGACGGTGTTTTCCGATGACCCCGTGGCGATGGCGCTGCAATGGGCCATCGAGGGTATCCAGTGGCTGCACCTCGTTAACCTGGATGGAGCCTTCGGGGAGCAGAGCGATACGCCGCTGGCCGTGCAGAGCGTGGTCCGCACCGTGGCCGAGCGTGGTATCTCGGTGCAGTACGGCGGCGGGCTGCGCACGCTGGCGGACATCGAGCAAGCATTGGGCTGGGGTGCGGCGCGGGTCATTCTGGGCACCGTGGCGCTGCGCGAGCCGGAGCTGCTCCGCGCCGCCATTGAACAGTATGGCGCGGAGCGCATCGCGGTAGGCATCGACGCGCGCGCGGGGAAAGTCGCGGTTCATGGCTGGAGCGAGACGAGCGAGGTGGAGGTGCTGGCGTTCGCTCAGGAGATGAAGGCGCTCGGGGTAACACGGGTCATCTACACAGACATCGCGCGCGACGGCACACAGCAGGGCATCAACATTGCCGCGACCGGCGAACTGGCCCAGCAGAGCGGCCTCAAGGTAATCGCCTCCGGGGGCGTCGGCTCGCTGGATGATATTCTCCAGGTGCGCTGGCTCGAACCGTACGGCATCGAGGGTGTCATCGTGGGCCGCGCGCTCTACGAAGAAACCTTTACACTGCAAGAGGCGCTGGCGCTCGTCGCGGACAAGGGCAAGGAGTAGGCGATGCTGGCAAAGCGAATCATTCCCTGCCTGGACGTGGCCGAGGGGCGCGTTGTGAAGGGCATCAACTTTGTGAGCCTACGCGACGCGGGTGACCCGGTGGAGCAGGCGCGGCTCTACGACGCGGCGGGCGCGGACGAGCTGCTCTTCCTGGACATCTCGGCGACGCACGAGGGACGCAAGACGATGCGCGAGGTCGTGCGGGCGGTGGCTGATCAGGTGTTTATCCCCTTCACGGTGGGCGGCGGCATCTCGGCGGTGGAAGATATGCACGCGATGCTGCTGGCGGGCGCGGACAAAATTTCCATCAATTCCGCCGCCGTGCGTGACCCGGCGCTCATCACGCGGGGGGCGCAGCGCTTCGGGGCGCAGTGCATCGTGGTTGCCATCGACGCCCGGCGGCGCGAGGATGGGAGCGGTTGGGAGGTCTATGTGTCCGGCGGGCGAACAGCAACGGGGCTGGAGGCAGTGGCCTGGGCCAGAGAGGCCGCGCAGCGCGGGGCGGGCGAGATTCTCCTGACCTCGATGGATGGCGATGGCACGACCCAGGGCTATGACCTGGTAC
>JACCSL010000121.1 GCA_013812995.1 Ardenticatenales bacterium
GCCCGACGCACGAGCGCGCATTCGCTCTGCCATCCACCATGTCATGGTAGACGAGTTTCAAGATACGAACCTGGTGCAGCGGCAGATTCTCTTCGCGCTGGCGCATCCAAGCGAGGGGGGACGGCTCTTCGCGGTGGGCGATGCCAAGCAGAGTATCTACCGCTTCCGACAGGCGCAGGTGAGCGTGTTCAACCAGACCGGGCAGGAAATCGAGCAGGTGACGGGATATGCGCCGCTCCCACTGGCGCACTCGTTTCGCACCCATGAAGGGCTACTCGCGGCGCTGAACCATCTCTTCGATTCTTTGCTCCAGCCGCTTGGCGTGCGCCACGAGTCCTACGAGGCGCGCCCCGCGCCCCTGACACCGCAGCGGCCCGCGCCCCCGCCCCATGCCATCGTGCCCGCACCCGTGGAGCTGCTGCTGCTGCCGGGCAAAGACGATGAGGGCGACGCCATCCGCGTGGAGGAGGCGCGGCTGCTGGAGGCGCGCTGGCTGGCCGAGCGGCTGCTGGCGCTCCACGAGTCCAAGTTTCCTGTCTGGGACAAGGCACTGGGCAAGTATCGCCCGTTCCGCTTCGACGATGCCGCGATTCTTTTCCGGGCCACCACGACCCTGCCGCTCTACGAGGAGCAATTCAAGGCGGCGGAGCTTCCCTACCTGACGGTCAGCGGGCGTGGCTACTACGACCGCCCCGAGATTCAGGACCTCATCGCGCTGCTGACCGCGCTGCATTCCCCGGCGGACGATCTGAGCCTCGCCAGCGTGCTGCGCTCGCCGCTCTTTAGTCTGAGCGATGAGACGCTGTACCGGCTGCGCTGGCGGATGCCGGACGATGGACGCGCGGAGGAACCCATTGGCTATCGCCAGGCACTGCTGGCCCCGCCACCCACAGATCAGGCGGCGCAGGTCGCGGCGGCCAGCGTGGTGCTCCAGCGGCTCTGGGGGATGATCGGGCGTGTGGAGGTGTGGCGGCTGCTGCGCGAGGCAGTGGACATGACAGGTTATGAGGCGGCGATGGCCCTGAACGATGGACGCAGCGGGCGGCAGCTCAACAATGTCCGCAAGTTCCTGGAGCTGGCCCGTGAGCAGAGCAGCGCGTCCCTCATGGATTTTCTGCGCTGGGTACAGGCGCTGCGGGCCCGCGAGGCGCGCGAGGGCGAGGCGCTGCGCGATGCCCCGGAGATGGGCGCGGTGCAGCTCATGTCGGTTCACGCGGCGAAGGGGCTGGAGTTCCCCGTGGTGGCGGTGGCGGACCTGGGACGCAGGGAGCGGGTGGGCGGCTCCCGCCGTCTGCTGCACGACCCGGAGTTTGGCCTGCTCTGCCTGCTACGCGACGAGCAGGGGGAATGGCAGAAGCCCGCCAGCTACCAGTGGGGCGAGTGGCTGCATGGGCAGATGGAGGCCGCCGAGAGCAAGCGGCTCTTCTACGTGGCCTGCACGCGCGCCGCCGACCTGCTACTCCTCTCCGGGCGGGCGAGCAATCGGGGTACATGGCTCGCTGATACACTAGCGGCCTGGGAAATTGACGCCGAGGGGCAGGCGGAAGAGCTTGTGGAGCAACATGGGTTCCGGCTCCGCGTCGTGCGGCCCGCGCCCGCCGCCCCGCTCTACCACCAGCCCAGCCGCGTGACCCCCTCTGAAAGCCAGGAGGTGATGAGCGTTCCACCGCTGGCGGAGCCGCTACCCGCACTGGCGCGTCGCCGCGCCTTTCCGCTGGCGCAGCTGGGCGGCGAGGAGGAGAATGCGCTTCGCCCCGTGCTCTATCCGCTGGCCGGGGAGCGCAGCGGCTCTGTCGCGCCCCATGTCATCGGTGCCCTGCTGCTCCGCCTTCTGGAAACATGGGAGGCGCTGGCGCTGCCCCCCGCCGCGCTGGCCGAGCGCCTGGCGCTGGAGGCGCGCCGCGAGGGCCTTGTCTCCGCCGAGGAGAGTCGCGAGGCCACGGACCGGGTGCGGCCATTGGTGGGGGCGCTGCGGCGCTCCGCGCTCTACGCGGAGGTCGCGCAGGCAAGGCAGCGCTATAGCCAGCTTCCCTTCACGCTGGAAAGTCCGCGCGGCGCGCTGCATGGCAGCATGAATCTGCTCTATCAGGACGTAGAGGGAGCGTGGAATCTGATTGCCTGGGAGGCGCAGTGGGTGGCCCCGGCCCAGCGGGAAAGCCATGCACAGGCGCGGCAGGTAGAGCTTGCCTGTCAGGCGATGGCCGCGCGGCAGGCGCTGGGTGTTTGGCCCCAAACCTTCCTTTGCTTTCTGCTTCCCCAATTCTCTGTCTACGAGTACGATGAAGCCGCCCTGGAGGAATCCTGGCAAACGATCAACATTGAATAGCGAGACCCCATTTTCGGAGAAAAAGATGCAGCTCAAAGAGCAAATCACTCGCTTTACCACAAACCTCTTTCTGGAACACCCCATTCGAGCCCTCAGCCTCGCGCAGCTGCGGGGCGAGATGGTGACCCTCGGAAAGCAGCTGGAGGAGCGGTTACCGACGATCCCGGACACGGAGCGAAATCGCCACTTCCTCCGCCACATCATCGGGCAGGAGCGCTGGATGCAGGCGCGGCTGCGCTGGGCGCTGGGCGCGGCCCGAATCATGGAAGAATCCGATGGCTACTACCCAGCAAAAGAGCTCTCCTGGCAGGTGCTCGCGGAGGAGTTTCGGAAGACACGGCAGGAGAGTATCGCTCTGGCGGAGGAGCTGGAACAAGCGGGCGTTGACGGCGGTACGTTCCTCCCCCACAACCAGCTTGGCGACTTGAGCGTGCGCGCCTGGCTGCGCTACCTGACCCAGCACGCTCATTTAGAAAGCAAGCGAATCCGATAGGTTCTATAAGAAGGAGGTCGTTCATGGCGGCAGTCCGTGAGGGACGCTGGGATTGCCAGCGCTGTGGCTCAACGGGGCTCTTCGGGCGCGACAAAATTTGCCACGGCTGCGGGAGCCCGCGCCCCGAGGGCGTGAAGTTCTACATGACAGACGATGCGCCGGTCATCACCGATCAGAAGGTGGTGGAGCAGGCCAAGGCGGGCGCGGATTGGATCTGCCAGTACTGCGGCGCGAGCAACCCCGCCCTGGCCGATAAGTGCCAGCAGTGCGAGGCCCCCAAGGGTCAGGCGCGCACGCAGGGGGTCAAGGAGTACAAGGGCGCGGCCCCCAAAGATGGCAAGGAAACGCCAGCGCCCGCCGCCCAGGCATTGGCGGCAGCACCCACCTCCTCCGCGCCCTGGGCAAAATACGCGATCCCCCTGGGCATCGGAGCCTTTGTGCTGTTCTGCTGCTTCGCCATGAGCTTCGTTTTCTTCAACACCAGCCAGACAACGGGCACGGTAGAGAGCTTCTCGTGGGAGCGCACGATCGAGGTCGAGGAGTTGCAGACGGTTGAGGAAACCGGCTGGGATGTGCCGAGCGATGCCCGCGTCATCCACGAGGAGGAAGCGGTTCGCAGCACCGAGCAGACGCAGGTCGGGGAGCGCACCTACGTCTGCGGCCAGCGCGACCTGGGCAATGGCTTCTTCGAGGATGTCGAGTGTACCGAGCCCATCTATGAATCAGAGGAAGTCTACGATACCCAGTACACCTACGAGGTGGAAAAGTGGGTGGAAGTCGAGACGGAGCGGGCCAGCGGGAACAATCAGGACCCCTACTGGCCGGAAATTTTTCTGACCGATGAGCAGCGTGAGGGAGATCGTGCCGAGACATACACGGTGCATCTGGAGGACGAGAGCGGCGAGGATTACGAGGTCAATGTAAGCCTGGGCCGCTGGGATGACTTCGATGTTGGCGACGAGCTCACTCTGGAGGTCAACGGATTTGGCGCAGCCGAGCTTGTCGGCGAGAAATAGCCATTCGCACCCGGAAGGAGCGAGACGGTGGATGAGCAGGTAGAGCGATATCACAAATTGCGCGCTCTCGTGGAGGAGCTTCGTCAGGCGCTGCCACAGCAGCAGAGCCCACCCCTCGTGCTTGCGCTGGATCACTACCTGGAACGGCATTGCAGGCGCTGCGGCCAACTCCTGCTGGAGCGCGAGGACGAGGCAGAGCAGCGTTTCTGCCCTAGTTGCCAGCTTCAGCTTCTCAGCCAGCAGCCGCTGAAGAACCCTGCCGCGCTGCTCAAACTGCTGACCGCCCAGGGTAGCGACCCTGTTCTCTCTGAGAAACTGGTCGCCTACCTTCTCTCCGCGCCAGAGAAAGAGTTGTATCGCCTCAATGCCTACCATCTGGCTGAAACACTGGAAGTGCCCCGCCGCCAACTGCTGGCAACGCTGGCCCCAGCGGTCCTGGCGGGGCTTCTCACGCTGAACTGGGAATTGTTCTGCCTGGCCTGCAACTTCCAGCGCTCGACCTTCGCCTCGCTCGAAGAGGCGCGCAGCCGCCAGACCTGCACGAACTGCCATGCCACCTACGATGCACCAATGGACGAGGAGATCGTTGTCACCTTCACCGTGAGCCCCACGGTGCGCGCGCTCGATGCTCAGGCCGATGAGTGGGCGTGGCGGCAGCAGATCAACGAGCAGTACGGGCGCGTCACCGGCCATGATTTGCTCACCGTACAGCTCTTTCGCGATCTCTTCGTCAACCATCCTCTCCCGGTTCACGAGAGCTTCAAGATCGGTCGCATCGCGCTTCTTTTCACGGACCTGGGAAACTCTACCTCGCTCTACGCGCGCTGGGGAGACCCGCGCGCCTATCATCTTGTGCGCGAGCACTTCGACCTTCTGACGGAGATGGTCGTGGCGGCGGGCGGCGCGGTGGTCAAGACCATCGGGGATGCGGTCATGGCGGCGTTTCCCACGAGCGAGTTGGCGCTGCACGCGGCCTGTGAGGCGCAGCGGGCCACCCCAGGCTTCAATGCGGAGCGGGAGCTGGATGAGCTGGACGCCCTGCACCTCAAAGTGGGGCTGCACGTCGGACCATGCCTGGTCGTTACGCTCAACGAGCGGTTGGACTACTTCGGTACCACGGTGAATATCGCGGCGCGCCTCCAGAAGCTCGCCACCCCCGGCGAGATTCTTTTCAGCGAGGAATTCCTTCAGGATGTTGGTGAGTTGCCGCTCCTCCAGGAGCGGGTGCGTTCCCCGGAGCAGCTCATGTTGCGGGGTCTGGAGGAGCGCGCCTTCACCATCTACCGGCTGCGGGTGAACGCATGAGCACGATGTTTCGCGCTGACCTCGCCCACATAGGGCACTACCCCGACGTGACGGAGCGCCTCACGGGAGAGCGCCTGTGGACATTCAAGGCTGGCAAGCGCATCCATTCCTCGCCAGCCATCGCGGGCGGCAGGGTCTACGTGGGCTGTGCCAATGGCTGCTGCTATGCCCTCGACGCTGAAACGGGCAGGGAGCTGTGGCACTTCCAGACGGGGGACGAGGTGCAATCCTCGCCTGCCGTCGGAGATGGCAAGGTTTACGTGGGCAGCGGCGATGGTCACCTCTATGCCCTGGACGCGACAACGGGGGCGGAACGCTGGCGTTTCAAGACAGGAAGCTGGATATTCTCCTCCCCGACGCTGGCCGATGGCCGCGTCTATGTCGGAAGCTGGGACACGCACCTGTACGCGCTTGACGCGCAGACGGGGGCGGAGTGTTGGCGCTTCAAGACGGGCGACAAGATCGAGTCTTCCCCCGCGCTGGCCGGGGAGCTTCTCTATGTGGGCAGCCTCGACGGGCTCCTGTATGCGATAGAGGCGCGAACGGGTCGCGAGCGGTGGCGCTTCGCGACCGGCGGCTGGGTTGGCTCCTCGCCAGCGGTGGCAGAGGGGGTGGTTTACATCGGTTCCAGCGACCGCTACCTCCACGCGCTGGACGCGCAGACAGGCGCAGCACGCTGGCAGTTCCACGCGGAGAGCTGGTTTTCTTCCTCCCCGGCGGTCGCAGCGGGGACAGTGTACGTGGGCAGTTGGAACAGCTACCTCTACGCGCTTCGGGCCGATACGGGCGAGGAGCGCTGGCGCTTCAAGACAGGCAGCTGGGTTTTTTCCTCGCCTGCCGTGGCGGCGGGCGTCGTCTACGTCGGAAGCTGGGATAGTCAGCTTTACGCACTGGATTGCCAGAGCGGGGAAGAGCGGTGGCGCTATCAGGCGGGGGATGCCCTCTTCTCTTCCCCGAGCCTGGCCCCTGGCCTTCTCTGCATTGGCTCCCACGATGGACAGCTCCACGCCCTGCGCTGACCCAAGGCGTGCCCTTGCTCGTGCTATCAGGCAAAGCTATCATCCTCAACACCTATCCACTCGCACCCAGAGAAACACACCCTATGGCTGAAAAATCATTTCAGGAGCAGCAGCTCCAACGGGCGGTTGAGAGCCTCTATGAGGACGAGCGGCTGCGCTCCAACCTGACGGACGACACGGCGACCCTTGCCCTTTCCTGGGGCGAGCGGCAACTCAAGGCCGCGCTTCCGCAGAACCCCGCCGACGAGGAAGCGCTCCAGCTTCAGATGGAAACCGCCACCACGCAGGTCAAGAAGAGCCTGCGCACGCTCAATAAGCTCGTCTCCCAGCGGCAGGAGCTTGCCGAGGAAGAGCTGCGGGAAAAGCTCGTCGCGCTACTAGCGGAGCAGGGGCAGGAGAGCAGCGCGCTGAGTGGCAAAGTCGAAGCCCTTGTCCCGCAGAGCGTCACCGATGAGGCATTCGTGGCCGGGCTCGTTGCCCTCTTCGAGCCTGGCGAGGCCAAGGCCAAAGAAGAAGTCAAAGAAAAGGACGAGGAAATGCCTGCCAGGGCCCTGCTCGCCCCGCCACAGGAAACGGCGAGCACTAAACAGAGGATGGAGACCGGTAGGCTGAGAAAAGCAGAACCCGAGGAGCCAAAGGAGAACAAGGGAGTGGGCGAGGCAAAGAAGGACAGCGAGGAATCGGAGGAGCGCCGGGGAAAAAAGGGGACGCAGAACAAGGGTCCGCTCATCAATTATGAGGCGCGGCGGAAAAAGCAGACGGACTCCAAGCCCATGAACGCGGTGATTTTCCTGTTTGTCCTGGTGGCCGTGGCGGTTGTCTTCTTTTTCCCGGACGAGGTCTCCATGCCGGAGCCGCTGGCAACGCCCGTTCCGAGCGAGCCAGGGGAAGCCACCGCTCCGCCCGCTCCCACGGGTGCCACCTGGTACGAGGTTTACTTTACGACACCCCTCTACCCGGATGACAAGGCAGCACACACGGGCAGCATCGACGAAAAGCTCGCGGCGTTTATCGACAGCGCCACCAGCACGGTGGACATGGCGATCTACCAGTTGGATGCGCCCCCGGTCGTTCAGGCCCTCAACGATGCGCTGGAGCGGGATGTGACGGTTCGCATCGTGACGAGCACCGAGGTGATGGAGGACGAGGACGAGAGTGCGGACTTCGTGGACCTGGCCGATGCCGGGGTCGAGGTGGTGGATGGCAACCCGAACGCTATTATGCACAACAAGTTCGTGGTGGTCGATGGGCAGGCCGTGTGGACCGGCTCCTGGAACTTCACAGCGCATGACACCTACCGATACAACAACAACGGCATCATCGTTCGCAGCCCCGACCTAGCCGCCAACTACACCGCCACCTTCGAGAAGATGTGGAACGATGGGCTGTTCGGGCGGCAGCGCGACCCTGGGGGGACGACACCTATCCTCACCATCGAGGGCACAACGGTGGAAAATTATTTTTCCCCGGAAGACGAGACCGCCGAGGCGATCCTCATGCGGCTGAATGGGGCGCAGGAATCTATCCACTTTATGGCCTTCTCCTTCACCGACGATCAGATGGGAGCGGCCATCCTGGAGCGGGCAGAGAATGGTGTCGAGGTGCGCGGCATCTTCGAGAATACAGGGTCCAACACGGAGTACAGCGAGTATGGTGGGATGCGCGTGGCTGAGCTAGATGTGCTTCAGGACGGCAACCCCTACCTGATGCACCACAAGGTCTTCATCATTGACAGC
>JACCSL010000164.1 GCA_013812995.1 Ardenticatenales bacterium
GGACGAACTGTACGTCACCGGGCGACTCAAGGACCTGCTGATTATTCGGGGGCGCAACCATTACCCGCAGGACATCGAGCGTACGGTCGAGATGAGCCACGAGGCCCTCAACCCCAGCGCGGGCGCAGCCTTCGCCGTGCAGATCGAGGGTGAGGAGCGGCTGGTCGTCGCGCAGGAAATACAGAGCCGGTATCGCCATTCGCTGAACGTGGAGGAGATCGCCAGGGCCATTCGGCAGGCCGTAGCGGAGGAACATGAGTTACAGATTCACGGCATCCTGCTCCTGCGTACAGGAAGCATCCCCAAGACCTCCAGCGGCAAGATTCAGCGCCATGCCTGCCGGGAAGGATTCAAGCACGACACCCTGAGCCTTGTCGGGCAGAGCTTCCTCGATGCGAGCCAGGAGAGTCGCCCGGCGTCCGGCGCGGAGGAGGCCCCGCTCCGCCCCACGCTGCTCGCGACCCCGGATCAGGCAACCCGCCATGCCCTGCTCCGCACCTACCTGCAAGAGCGCGTGGCGGGGGCGCTACGGATTCCAGTTGCCCTGATAGATCCAACCCAGCCCCTGAATACCCTGGGACTCGACTCACTGCTCTCCATCGAACTGGCCCATTCCCTGGAGCAGAGCCTGGAGGTGGCGCTCTCTCCTGTCGCCCTGCTAGAGGGAATCACCCTTGATCAATTGGCCGCCCAGCTCCTGGAGGGAGTGGAGCACAGCGACATAGGGGCCGCCAATGGCGCGGGAAGACGCATCGCCCCCATCCTCCAACCTGTCTCTCTTGAGAATATTCCCCTTTCCTTCTCGCAGCAGCGGCTCTGGTTCCTGGATCGGCTCGCCAGCGACAATACCGCCTACAACATTCCCGTCGCCGTACAGATCACGGGGAATCTCCACCTGGAGCACCTCCAGCGAAGCATCAACGAGATCGTCCGCCGCCACGAGGCCCTGCGAACCTCGTTTCAGGTGGTGGGGGAAGAGCCCCTCCAGATCATCCATCCGCCCTTTCCTGTGGATATCCTGATCGTTGAAGTCAGCACTCTGAGGGAAGAGGAGTGGAAGCAGGAACTCCACCGATTGACTCTCCAGGATGCCAGTCAGCCCTTCGAGCTTTCCCAGGGGCCACTCCTTCGGCTGAAATTACTGCGGTGGAGTGAGACGCACCATATCTTGCTCCTGACCATGCACCATATCATCTCCGATGGCTGGACGATGGGACTTTTCCTGCGCGAGATGGCAACGCTTTACGAGGCGTTCAGCGGGGGCGAAGCCTCGCCACTGCCGGAGCTACCGATTCAGTACTCCGATTTTGCCTACTGGCAGCGCCACTGGCTACAGAGTGAGGGGGTGATGGACTCCCTGCTTGCGTACTGGAAGCAGCAGCTCGGTGGGATGCCTCCCCTGTTGGAGCTAGGAACGGATCGGGCACGCCCCGCTGTCCAGAGCTTCCGAGGCAACGAGTACAGTTTGCTTCTGCCGCGTTCCCTTGTCAGGGCCCTACAGGAGCTAGGCCGCGCGGAGGGGGTCACGCTCTTTATGACCCTGCTCACGGCGGTCAAGGCCCTGCTGTACCATCATACTAAGCGAGAGGATGTCGTGGTGGGCACCGATGTCGCGAACCGGGTCTGGAGCAAGAGCGAGCTCCTGATGGGACTCTTCGTGAATCAGCTTGTTCTCCGAACCTCGCTAGAGGGCAACCCGACATTTCGAGAACTGCTGAAGCGGGTCCAGAAGACGGCCCTGGGGGCCTATGACCATCAAGAGCTCCCCTTCGATAAACTGGTCGAGGCCCTGAAGCCAGAGCGCACTCCCAGCTACAACCCCCTTTTCCAGGTGATGGTCGTGCTCGAAAATGCACCGCTGCCTGCCCTGGAGCTGGCCGACCTACGCCTGGAGCTGATCGAGATTGACGGAGGAACCTCCCCCTTTGATCTCTCCCTCCTGCTCTGCCCAGAGCACGACGGGTTGAGAGCCCTCTTTCGGTACAACATCGACCTGTTCGACAGCAGCACCATTGTCCGCATGGCCGGTCACTACCAGCACCTGCTTGCCCGACTCGTCGCCGAGCCCGACACCTCTCTCAGCAAGATGGGTGAGAGTCTGGCGGCAATAGATGCCGAGCAGGAAAAACAAAAGGCCGAGGCCCTGAAAAACGCCCGGCAACAGAAGTTCGCGAAGATCGGCAGGCGACAAGCCACCGATTGAGCAGCCCTATTCCAGGACGATATCTGGCACCGCCTTAGGGGTAGCGTCTTTTTGTTTGCCTGATCGCAGTTCAAAGAGAGGAATTATCTAGTGAGAAAATCCAAGCCCACCGCCGGCAAGCTCCCTACCATCGGTCGCAAGCGCAGCACTGTCTCTGCCGAGAACCTCGTCACCACCTCGTACCTGAACCCGGAGCAACTGCTGCCTCTCGTCATTGAGCCCGCTGTGGAGGGGGTTGATTTGATCGAGTGGAGCCGAAACAACCTGGAGTGGATTGAGGAGGAGCTGGCCAAGCATGGAGGACTCCTCTTCCGCAACTTCAACCTGCGAACCGCCGAGGAGTTCGGAGACTTCCTCCAGGGCTTCGCCGGGGGCGCGCTGGAATACAAGGAGCGCTCCTCGCCGCGCAGCCAGGTCAGTGGCAATGTCTACACCTCGACGGATCATCCCCCGACAGAGAGTATCTTCCTCCACAATGAGCAGTCGTATAACTTGACCTTCCCCATGAAGATCGTCTTCTTCTGCACCATCCCCGCGCAGGAAGGCGGCGAGACCCCCATCGCCAGCACCCGCAATCTCTTCCAGCGCCTTCCTGCGGAGCTTCGGGATCCCTTTATCGAGAAGGGGTACCTCTATGTCCGAAACTTCGGTGATGGCTTTGGCCTCTCGTGGCAGAGCGCCTTCCAGACCGACGATCCGGCCGTGGTAGAGAAGTATTGCCAGGACAACGAGATTGAGTTTGAGTGGAAAGAGGGCAATCGCCTGCGGACCCGCCAGCGCCGCCGCGCCGTGGTCCAGCACCCGCGCACCGGCGAGATGATCTGGTTCAACCATGCCACCTTCTTCCACGTAACCACACTCCGCTCTGAGGTGCGCGAGATGCTGCTTCGGGAGTTCTCGGAGGACGAGCTACCGAACAATACCTACTACGGCGATGGCACGCCCATCACGAACGAGGTCATGGAGCAGCTGCGCGATGCCTACCATAAGGAAACCATCACCTTCCCCTGGCAGCGCGGCGACCTTCTCCTGCTCGACAATGTGACGGTGGCCCACGGCCGTGCCCCCTTCGTTGCGCCCCGCCAGATCATCGTCGGGATGGCGGAGCCCCGCCGCTGGGAGGAGTTCTAATGTCGATGACAACCACGGTGGCAAACGGCTTCAAGCTGTCTCCTCAGCAAAAGCATCTCTGGCTTCTCCAGCAGACCGCGACCGAGGGGCAACCCTTCCGCGTCCAAGGAAAAATCCAGATTGAGGGAGCGATCAGCCCGGAGCGCCTGCACACGGCCATCGAGGAGGCGGTCCGGCGGCATGAGATTCTACGAACCTGCTTCACCAGTGTGGCGGGGATGCGTCTCGCCGTGCAGAGTGTCCAGGAGGAGCCGCAGATCGCGTGGCGCGAGCATGACCTGAGCAGCCTGGCCCCTGATACACAGGTGGCCGAGATACTAAGGCTCACGCAGGGGCTCAGCCACGAGCTGATGGACTTCGCGAAAGGGTCCCTGCTCGTGGCCTGGTTGGTCAAACAATCGAGCCAGCAGCACCTCCTGCTCCTCTCGCTGCCCGCCCTCTGCGCGGACGGCATCACGTTGGCGAATCTGCTCCACGAGATTGGCCGCGCGTACAGCGGCGAGAACCCGGACGAGGAAGCCATCCAATACGCCGACATCGCCGAGGTCTTCAATGACCTTCTCGAATCGGAGGAGACTGAAACGGGCCGCGAGTATTGGCGAAAACATGATATTTCGGCTCCCTCCCAATTCCCCTTCGCCAAGGAACTCGCCCAGCCCACCCTCTTTGACCCTCACACCCTCCCCGTTTCTCTCGCAGCGGAGATAGTCAGCCGCCTGGAATCGCTGGCCGAGGCGCAGGATAGCTCCCTGGCCGCCGTCCTACTGGCCGCCTGGCAACTGCTGCTCGCCCGCCTGATTGGTGAGCAGGAAATTGTCGTTGGCGCAGCCTACGACGGGCGCGGCTTCGAGGGGCTGGAGAGCGCCCTGGGCCTCTTCGCCCGCTACCTGCCAATCCCCAGCACGCTGGAGATGCCATCGCCCTTCATCGATTTCTTGGCGCAGGTCAATGAGAAGGTGGATGAGGTCTTCGAGTGGCAGGACTATTTCTCCCTGGAGCTGGTGCGCGGCCTGAGCGGGAACGAGCGCTGGACCCCATTCCTGCCCTTCCAGTTCGAGTTCGCAGAGTCACCGGAGCCTTACAGCGATGGCGATATTACTTTCTCCCTTCTGGAGCAGCAGAGTTGCACAGAGCGCTTCCGGGTGAAAGTTTCGGCCGTTGCGGGGGCGCAGGGTCTCTCCCTGACGCTCCACTACAACGCCAGCCTCTACTCCCTTGCCCGAATGCAGCGCCTGACGGCCCAGTTTGCCACGCTGCTGGACAGCATCGCCGCAGACCCTGAGCAGAGCATCGGCGATCTCAATATCGTCAGCGAGGCCGAGCGTGAAGAGCTACTGACCCAGATGTATCGCACAGGGATTCCCTACCCGGCCGAGCACTGCATCCCGGAGCTGTTCACCGAGCAGGCGCAGCGTACCCCGGAGCGAATCGCGCTATCCATCCAGGGAGAGCAGCTGACCTTCGCGGAGTTGGAGGGGCGTGCCAACCAGCTGGCTCATTATCTGCGCTCTCTGGGCGTGGGAGCAGACAAGCGGGTCGGACTCTACGGCACCCGCTCTCTGGAGATCATGGTAGGGCTGCTGGCGATTCTCAAGGCAGGCGGGGCCTACGTTGCCATCGACCCCATCTACCCAATGGAGCGGTTGGTCTACATTCTGGAGGATACCGAGGCCGTCGCGCTGGTCACGCAGGAGAGCCTAAGCACCACCATCCCCGCGAGCCAGAACAATGTGATCTTTGTCGACCGCGATGCCGAAACCATCGCGACCTTCCCCCAGACGCCCCCCGAGGTATCGCTCCGCCCCGAGAATCTGGCCTACCTGATTTACACCTCCGGC
>JACCSL010000168.1 GCA_013812995.1 Ardenticatenales bacterium
GCCTCACAATGGCGCTGGGCGTTCACGCGGCCCAGGTCAGCGCCCGGCGCGCGCTGCTCGGCTACCTTGGCGTCACGGCGCTGCTCGGCGGGGTGTTCATGGTCATCAAGGCGTACGAGTACTATGACCACATCATTCATGGCCTGGTGCCCGGTGCGGGCTTTACCTCGGAGCTGGACCCAAGAGGGGCGCTTTTCTTCTTCCTCTACTTCATGATGACGGGGATTCACGCGGTTCACCTGATAATCGGCATCGTCATCCTGCTGGTGCTGATGGTCCGCGCGCGCACCGGGCGATACGAGGGCGAATCCTTCACCCCCATCGAGTTGATGGGGATGTACTGGCACTTTGTGGACGTGGTCTGGGTCTTTCTTTTCCCGCTGCTCTACCTTATCGGTCGGCATTGAGCATTCCAGGAGCTAACGTCTATGGCGAAACAGAGCAATCACGAGGCGCATGTGGGCCATGTCACCTCGCCAACCACCTACCTGATCGCGGCGGGCGCGCTCTTTGTGCTCACCGCGCTGACCGTGGGCGCTGCCTTTGTGGACCTTGGCCCCCTCAACGACCTCGTTGCCCTGCTCATCGCGGGCACGAAGGCGGCGATTATCATTGTCGTCTTCATGCATGGGCGCTACACGAGCGGCATCACACGGCTGGCGATGGTGGCAGGGCTTATCTGGCTGGCGCTGCTCATCCTTGGCGTCATGGATGATTACCTGACGCGCGACTGGCTGATGACTCCTTCGTAAGGATGCCCCTCATAATGTTGTCCTATCGTTAGAACGAGTCGTTTCTTTATGCGAACAGAAGAACAAATTTCGTTGGACTCAGTCAAATTTGAATATTGCCCTGGGATTCCCATTTTATGGGATATTACTTTGTCGATACAGCGGGGGGAATTTATAGGAATCCTGGGGCCTAATGGAAGCGGCAAATCTACCCTTGGCCGCCTTCTAAACGCACGCTTGCGCCCGACCGCTGGAATTTTATTGGTTGAAGGTCTATTGAGCACGGTACCTCATAACATTCGGCGGATCAAGACTTTGGTAACATTGATTGAGTCGGATCCCGGGATGCAATTTGTTACTTCTACCGTTTTTGATGAGATTGCCTTTGCTTTACAAACCCTGAAACTAACGCGCGAGGAGATTATAGAACGCGTTGAAGCAGCCCTGACTCTTTTTTCCCTGCATTCCTATAGAAACAGCCACCCTTTTCATCTATCCTCCGGGGAACAATTTCGCCTACTTCTTGCAGTTGCTCTGGCTCGTCGACCTCATTACCTGCTCTTAGATGAGGTTACAAGCATGATGGACAGTGTTACCCGATACGATATATTACAAATATTGAGTGAACAGTGCGCCGCAGGTATAGCAGTTATTCTGATAAGCCATAGAATCGAGGATTTGTTGCACGCTGATCGAATTCTTGTCCTCGTAGGAGGCAAAAAGGAAGTGGAGGGTCCTGCGAATACAGTATTGACACAGGCCCTCGTAACCCCCTCGTGGAAAATTGCTGTGCCCATCACCCATCAAATCTCCTCTCTTCTCCTCCCTCACCATCGCGACCTCTTTCCGGAACTGTTCCAGAAATAGCCGCTGATTTCTCAGAGAGCCAAATCCAATGATAACCTCTCTATGCCTCAGAGATGTGAGTGTCAAAATACATACGGCTGACGGGACTCCCCGACCTATCCTGAATCATATCAATGCCACTTGCCAGCAAGGAGAAAGAATAGGTCTTCTCGGGCGCAACGGCTCGGGTAAGAGTACCCTGGCAAGGTTGCTGGCTGGGCTGGAACGTGCAACCGGTGGAAAAATTCAAAAACTCCCCTCTCGTGCGCGTGTGATGCTGCTTTTGCAAAGACCAGAGGAGCATTTTTCAAGAGCAACTGTGCTCGCAGAGGTGGCGAGTTATGCCCCCAAGAGAATAGACTCTCCTACCATTTATGCCCTGCTTGAGAAGGTTGGCCTTTCATCCAAGCTTGCGGCTCGCTCCCCTCGCTTTCTGTCCACGGGGCAGCAGCGTCAGGTCGCCATTGCTTGCGCGCTTGCCACACAATCGAGCCTTCTTGTCTTAGATGAGCCTATGGCGGGCCTTGATATGGTTGGTCGCTCCCTCGTCCGCGAGACTCTGAGCCAGCTGGACCCTGAACGGGGGCGTATCCTCTTCATCATCTCGCACCACCCGGACGATCTGATGGGAGTTGTGGAGCAATTCTGGATCCTTGATCAGGGCAACCTGTTGTACAACGGCCCCCTCCAAAACACGCCCCTTGCTGCCCTGGCAGCTTGCTTATCTCCTACAGACCCATCTCTTTTCTATGCACTCCGGCGGCTTGAAAGCCGGGATATACCCCTACCCTCAGAAGCATACGGCTACCAGACCCCCCAGGGGCTTGCTGCTATTCTCTCAGATGTGGCGGAGAAATATCTTTGAGACTACAGGGTATGACGACTTATATTGAAAAAAGCACTATCTTTCATCGCCTACCCCTCACAACCAAGCTGGTAGTTCTCATTTTTTACTTTCTGCTCATCTTTTTAAGCAACAGGCCATTGACATTATTGCTTTTATGTTTTGTAATAATGATCGCGTTTCTCATAGTGCGCCTTCCCTTGAAAAATCACACCTTCTCCCTCTTTACAATTCTATGCCTTAGTGCCTTTGTCCTTCCTTTTCCTCCTTTGCCAGGTATAGGATTGGTGGTTAGTCTGGGTAAGATACTCTGTTTGGTCATGGTGATAACACTTTTTATGATGACTACAAAGCCGCAGGACCTTATCCAACAAGTTGGGATCTCCAACAAAACACCGCGAGTGCTTCATTTTTTTGTCTACCTCATCACAACCACCCTGGCAGTGTTGCCCGCCGTCCAACATGATCTGCAACGCGCCCTTGAGGCGGAGACACTCCGGCGCGGGGGAACTATTCCTTTCCATGCTTGGAGCTCCTGGGTTACGATCTTGGTGGTCCTGTTGGCGCGTGCCGTCGAGCGTGCAGAGCGGTTGGCCGATATTGTGATAGACCGGGGGTACTCTTTTGATCGGGGCCTTGTTCCCCTATACAGTCCCTCATCCACATGGAGGAGTTTTGGAGTAGCCCTCTTGTGCATTGCCCCGGGGGCGCTGGTAGTGCTTTCGCTCTCATGAGTGACCACGATCTCATTGCGGCCCTGACGCGTAAGGCATTTCTTAATGCCATCATTCTGTCCTTGTTAACTATTCAATTTATTTTGCCGTTTGCTTTCGTTATCTTCTTATGGTTGATTCCGCCCATCTTTGCTCTGGAGGTGGAGAAGAATTCCTGGCATCTGACCCTGCTCTCCGGCTTGGCGCTTCTGACCCTCGGGCTCTTTCTTTTCGGGGTCTACGATAGTCTGTGGCTTGCTTTGTACATCTTGATGGGGCTCATTGCAGGAATAGGAAGGCGGTTCCATTTTCATTGGCTCGTGCGGCTGGGCTTTACAAGCCTCTCCTTTACACTATTACTCCTGACCCTCATCCTACTTTTCAGCAGAATTGCCCAACTTGACTGGCAGCAAGTCCAACAAAGTATGGGGCAAATCGCACTTTTTCAGACTCTGCCTTTACTTCCGGTATTAGTTGTGGGTATTATTAGCTGGATGATTGCTGTTGCGGCTGCTGTTGAATGGTTCCTTTCGCGCGTATCGCAGAATTTAGCCCTTGATCAGGAAGGGGATTACCGTGGAGCACTTTGAAAATTTCGAGCAGCCAAAACAGCCGGTTGAGGCTGTCGATGAGGCCATTCACGGCTCATTGCGTCCCTTGGATAAAACCGAGTCGATCGACAACGCACCGGAAGGAGAGAGTCCAGAGCGCGAGGGGGGGCTGGATAATCGGGTCAAGGCAAGGCAGAGCAAGGAGCAGGGCGACATCGGTGAGGGGGTGGTGATACGGGCCGCGTCTGAAAAGCTCGGCCTCACCCCTGACCCCTCGTTCGATGCTTCTTATCATGGCATCGATTGTCTCTACCGGGGTAAGGGCGGGGAACTGGTGGTCGTGGAAGCCAAGTTCACTGAGGAGAGACTCCACAAAGCATTGGATAACAACAAGCAGATGCAGCCGGAGTGGGTCGAGAAGAAGGCCCAACAGATGCAGAATCCCCAGAGCGCGCAGTTCACGCCGGGTAATAGGGAGCTTGGGGCGCAGATCGAGCGGATTGGCCCCGAGAATATTCGTCGCATCGTCATCACCATTCATCCCACCACTATGGAGATGGAGGCGTACGCGGGGAATGACAATGGCGGATGGGATCAAATCGGCAAATGGTCTGCGTTGGAGTTTCCTGAACAACCGCATTCGTATTAAGGAAGGAAGGAGCTAAAGTCTATGGAGCGCTTCCAGGGTTTCGAAAACTTCGAGACGCATGAATCGAATAAGGTGGACGAAACCATCCACCAGAATTTGAGACGGATTGATGGCCCCCCCCCCGAGACCGAACAAACGGTGGGTGCGCCCGAGAGCGAAGTCTTTCGACAGGGTGACAGCACGGACCCGCGCGTCCAAGAGGTGGAGGAGCAATCCCCCCCCGAGGGCTGAACCTATCGGTCTCGTGTCGTTCCCTTTGATTCTCTGATCCTTTATCCCGTTTTGTCCTTCACCCAACGTAGCCATTAAAAATACACCACCAGCTTCCTTGATGGAACTTATCCCTAGAAGCGATCATCGGATGAAACCAATTACTTGCCCTCATTGTTCCTATAAAAACTTTACTGACAATCCACTCTGCTCCCGGTGTGGAGAGCTACTGGCTACTCCACCCGCCCCCCTGTCGCGGTCCGCTCCCCCCCCGATCTCGTTTTCGAGAGCTGCTCCGTCTCCTATCTCATCTCCAACCCCTACCCCACCCGCTCCTGCTCCTCTGACACCGCCTACCCC
>JACCSL010000197.1 GCA_013812995.1 Ardenticatenales bacterium
GCCTTCCCCTCGTTGGACCTCACACCCTTTGCCTTTACCATCAGCGTCATGGTCCTCGCCTGGGCACTTTTTCGCTATCGGCTGCTGGACCTGGTGCCCATCGCTTACCATGCAGTCATCAACAGCATGAGTGATGGTGTCATCGTCCTGGACCCGGCGGATCGTCTGCTCTACCTCAACCCGGCGGCCAAACAGATTCTTGGCTACGAGGAGGAAAAAGAGGCCGGGCCGCGCGTCGAGCAGCTGCTGGCTGGCTATTCGTCGTTCCTGGCTGCGCCGCTGTCCGACGGGGTGACGGTGCAGGAGATTGCTCTGGGAGAGGGAGAAGCGCAGCGCTTCTTTACCCTCCGTCTCCTGACCTTGCAGGAGGGCACGCAACAGTTGCCCGGTCGACTCCTCCTCCTGCACGACATCACGGCTGCCAAGCACACCGAGGCCATCTTGGTTCGCGCCAAGGAGCTCGCGGAGGCATCCAACCACGAGAAGAGCGCCTTCATGGCCGAGATGAGCCACGAACTGCGAACGCCGCTCAGCTCGATTATCGGCTATACCTCGGTTCTTCAGCAGGAGGCCGAGGCGCAGGGCGACGAGGCACTGCTGGATGACTTGGAAAAGATTCTCTCGGCAGGCGACCACCTGCTAACCCTCATCAACAACACCCTCGACCTCGCCAAGCTGGAGGCGGGCCGGATGGACCTGTACCTGGAAACTTTTGTGCTCTCCGTGCTGGTGAACGATGCGGTGGCCTCGGTTCACCCGCAGATCAAGCTGCGCGGCAACACGCTGAAGCTTGAGGGCATTAACCCGCTAGACCTCATGCGCTCCGATCAGACCAAGGTGCGCCAGATTCTCATTAACCTGCTCGCCAACGCCGCCAAGTTTACCGATGCGGGTACCATCACGCTGCGTGTCTCCCGCGACGAGTTCTGGGTTGAGTTCGAGGTGAAGGACACGGGAATCGGCATGACGCAGGAGCAGATGGCGCAGGTCTTCGACCTGTTCCGGCAGGCCGACCCCACCACGGTCCGCAAGTACGGAGGGAGCGGGCTGGGGCTCACGCTCAGCCGCCATCTCGCCCGGCTGCTGGGCGGCGAGATCAGTGTGGAGAGCGAGCCAGGCAAAGGTTCGACCTTCACCGTCGGCCTCCCCATTGAGGTCAATCGGCCGAACGATAGCCGGACGTTTAATGCGTAAAACGTAAAACGTAACTGCTTCTGACAGAATTTGTGGTATGGAAGAGGGGAAGCGTGCCAGCGAAGCCCTCACCCCCACGTCGCTTCGCTCCGTGTCCCCTCTCCCGAAATCGGGAGAGGGGCGGCCGACGGCCGGGGAGAGGGCCATCCCGCAGAGCCATGACTCAACCACAAATTCCGTCAGAAGCAGAAACGTAAAACGTAAAACGTAATGAGTAATATGTGATGCGTCGTGAATGAAACGTGATGAGTGAACCACAAAATGTACGCATAAACCATAAACATAACGCGTAAAACGTGTGCCGTAATTACGTTTTGCGTTTTACGCATTACGTTTTATCCCTTCCCCACAGGTGATCTATGTCTCTCCGTGCCATTGGTAGTAGTCAGTCGCGCTATGACGCGTTGGATAAGGTGACGGGACGGGCGCTCTACCCCGGTGACTTGAATCTGCCAGGGCAGGCGTACATGAAGATTCTTTTCGCTGGTCGCCCTCACGCTCGCATCCGCAGCATCGACACGAGCCGGGCCAGGGCACATCCGGGCGTCCTCGCCGTCTTCACGGCGGAGGATGTGCCGGTCAACGAGTACGGGCTGATTATCCCCGATCAGCCCGTGCTCTGCGGCGATGTGGTGCGCTTCGTTGGAGATCAGGTTGCGCTCATCGTGGCAGAGAGCGAGCAGACCGCCGCCGAGGCGCGCAGCCTCATCGAGGTGGACTACGAGGATTTGCCCCTTGTTACCGACCCAGTGGAAGCGATGCAGCCCGGTGCCTACCCTATCCACGGCGAGTCTAACATTCTCGTGCACAAGAAGATTCGCATGGGCGACGACCCTATCGATGCCTACCTTGCCGACGCCGATGTGTGGGTGGAGGGGGTCTACCAGACCGGGATGCAGGAGCACGCCTACCTTCAGCCGGAAGCGGGACTGGCCTGGATCGACGACCAGAGCGGGCAGATCGTGGTCAATGTGGCCGGGCAGTGGATGCACGAGGATCGCAAGGAGATCGCCCACGCGCTGGGGATGCCTGAGGCGCGCATCCGTGTGGAGTACAGCGCCATCGGCGGGGCCTTTGGGGGGCGCGAGGACATGAGCGTGCAGATTGTGCTCGCGCTGGCCGCCTGGCGGCTCAACCGTCCCGTCAAGATCATCTGGAGCCGCGAGGAGTCGATGATCGGTCACCACAAGCGTCACGCCTACGTGATTCGCACGCGCTGGGGTGCCGCGTGGTCTGGGCGGCTCATCGCGGCCTGGGCGGAGGTCATCCAGGATGCCGGAGCCTATGCCTACACCTCAACAAAGGTGCTTGGCAACTCTCATGTCTGCGTGACCGGCCCCTACGAGTGGGAGGCGGCGCATATCGATTCTTATTCGGTTTACACCAACAACGTGCCGGGTGGGGCATTCCGGGGCTTCGGAGCCCCACAGGCGCACTTCGCCGCCGAGCTTCAGATGAACAAGTTG
>JACCSL010000247.1 GCA_013812995.1 Ardenticatenales bacterium
TTGGATTTGTCGCAGAAGAGCAGCTCGCTCATCTCCGTGAGGTGGCGGCTGACGCCCAGCGGTAGCTGCTGGAGCGCGTGGTACTGCCGGTTGGTCAGGTCGAACCCGCGCAGAACGCGGCGGTCCCCATCGTCCAACATGAGATAGAGTTCTTGTAGAAGTTGGTAGTTGTCCAAGGTAAATTCTCCCATAAATGTGACCCCCTAGGCCCATAGCACCTTCCCCATCTCCTGGGGATGCATGAGCAGATCATTGGTGGGTAGCACGCGCACGCCGTAAGCTTGCCGCCCGCTCTGCGTTGGGGTGAAGGTTCCCTCGTAACGGTAGATTCCCTCGCTGAGCTGTCCTTGCAGAGTCATGGGGTGGCGGGTGGGATGGCGCAACTGCTCTTCAGCCTCGGTGCCCGTGACAATTTCGACGCAGACATCCTCGGGGCGGAGGGCTCCCAGCCGTACATGAGCCACGATGGGCAGCGGCTCCCCGACCTTGCTATTCATTGTACCGTTGTACTGCGCTTCGAGCTGGACGCCAGCCCAGTTGTCACGGATTCTCTGCTTCCACTGCGCGAGGTCGCGCGCGTAGCGGTAGCGCTCTTCCTCCAACCGCAACTCCGCCTCCTGCGCCGGGACATAGAGCTGGGTGGTGTAGTCCTTCACCATGCGCCTCATGCTGAAGCGCGGCGTAATCGTGGCGATGCTCTCCTTGACGATCTGCAGCCACTCTGCGGCCCCATCTTCACCCTGACTTTCGTAGTAGAGCGGAACGATTTCATCTTCCAGCGTCGTGTAGAGGGAGAGAACATCGGCCTCGTCCTGCTCCTCGGGGGTGCGGTAGACGCGCTCCTCACCGATGGCCCAGCCATTCTTTCCATCCCAGCCCTCGCGCCACCAGCCATCAAGGATCGAGAAGTTGGGCGCGCCATTCATAGCGGCTTTCTGGCCGCTCGTGCCGGAGGCTTCCAGCGGGCGGCGTGGCGTGTTCAGCCAGATATCCACCCCCGCGACCAGATGGCGTGCCACATTCATGTCATAATCCTCGACAAAGACGATCTTTCCCTCCAGCCCCGCCTCCCGGCTGAGCTGAACGATGCGCATGATCAACTCCTTGCCCGGCTGGTCCGCCGGGTGGGACTTGCCGGAGAAGATAATCTGCACCGGGCGTTCCGGGTGATTCAGGATACGCTTGAGCCGCTCCATATCGCGGAAAATCAGCGTGGCGCGCTTGTAGGTGGCGAAGCGACGCGCGAAGCCAAGCGTCAAGGCTTCCGGGTCTAGGAGCTTCTCGGCGTAGCGCACCGCGATGGGGCCGCGCCCCTGCCGGTGGAACTGTGCTGACACGCGCTCTCGCACGAACTCGACCAGCTCGTGCTTCATGGCGCGGCGTATCTGCCAGAGTTCCGCGTCCGGAAGCTCCCTGGCTTTCGCCCACAGCTCGGGGCTGTCCATCTCGTCGCGCCAGTGCGCGGGGAAGTGCCTGTCGAACAGCGCCTCAATGTCAGGATGAACCCAGCTCTGCTGGTGAACGCCATTCGTGATGTGCGTGATCGGCACCTCATCCACCGGCGTATTCGGCCACAGATCCTTCCACATGTCGCGGCTCACCTGCCCGTGCAGCTCCGACACACCGTTGGCCTGCCCGCTCAGCTCCAGCGCGAGCACGGTCATGGAGAATTGGGGGCCCCAGCCCATGTCGTGGCGGGCCAACAGGAGAAAATCCTCGCGGCTGATGCTCAACTTGGGCCAGTAGTTGTAGAAGTAGCGCTCGACCAGTTCAAAGGGGAAGGCATCGTTCCCGGCGGGGACCGGCGTGTGCGTGGTGAAGATGCAGCTGGAGCGCACGACCTCCACCGCCTCAGCGAAGGTGAGCTTCTGATCCTGCACCAGTTGGCGCACGCGCTCCAAGCCCATGAAGGCGCTATGTCCCTCGTTCATGTGCCACACCGTCGGGTTATAGCCCAGTTTCTGGAGGGCGCGCACGCCGCCGATGCCCAGAATGATCTCCTGCGAGATGCGAATCTCATGGTCGCCGCCGTAGAGGCGCGCGGCCAGCACGCGGTCACTCGGCGCGTTCGGGTCCACATCCGTATCCAGCATGAGCAGCGTGATGCGGCCCACCCGGATTGTCCACACCTGCGCGGAGACGGTGCGGCCCGGCAACTCGACCTGCACGATGACCGGCTTACCGTTGGCATCCAGCGCGGGGCGGGCGGGCACCTCGTTCAGGTCGAACTTGTTGTAGACCGCCTCCTGCATCCCATCCACGCCGATGCGCTGCTGAAAGTACCCCTGCGGGTAGAGGAAGCCCACCCCGATAAAGGGCAGGTCCAGGTCACTCGCGGCCTTGCAGTGGTCTCCGGAGAGAATGCCCAGACCTCCCGAGTAGATGGGCAGCGACTCGTGCAGCCCGAACTCCGCCGAGAAATAGGCAATCTGCATTCCATCCTTGGCGTGCTCGGGGTAGGTGTGCTTGAACCAGCTATTCCCGGCAGCCATGTACTCATCGAAGGCCGCCGTCACCTGCGCATAGTTTTTGAGGTAGGTAGCATCCGTCGCCGCCGCGTTCAGCTTTTCCTGCGAAACATCGCGCATAAACTTCACCGGGTTGTGGTAGATGCTCTCCCAGAGCGCGGGGTCAAGGCCCTTCCAGAGCGCCTGCGCCTCCGGCGTCCAGGCCCACCAGAGGTTGTAGGCAAGTTCTTCTAGTCGTTGGATGGGCTCGGGGAGAGTGGGGAAGACTGACACACGCCCTAGAATGTTCAAGGCTGTATCTCCTTATGCTGGGTGGTAGTGGATGGTTCAACTACTTTTTGGGGAGCAATATTGATATTTCAACCAGTTTATAACGGAAAGGCAAAAGGCAAAAGGCAAAAGGCAAAAGGCGAAAGGCAAAAGTAACGGCAACGACTTATGACAAAGGGCAGGATTAGTGAGTAGTAATGGAGGCAGGTGTGGAGATCAATCGGACAATGACGTTGGAGATTTGTGGCCTGGGAATCATCTTCTACTCTCCCCCTGCCGCTGCACATATCGCTGAAGGGGAGAATTACTTGATCGCCAATTATATGGCTGAAGATCAAGTCCAACCCCACATTCAGAGAGGCACCATTGTGGGGTTCGGAACGGCCTCGCCGGGTGTCTATATTCTCCACATTTTGAAAGGTTATCCCGATGCTCAGACGCTTGCTGAATCCACGTACAAGCTCAGATTAGGCATTGAGGTGAAGGACAATACCCTGTGTTTCAGGGATCTTTACGACCTCATGGACTGGACGGCTGAGTGTCCGCCGGAACAGTGTATCGCCCTCGACGATGGATATTACCACATCACACTATGCAGTAATAGACCAGAAAGCGGAATAGTAGGAGATAACCAGCATATTCAGGTCTATTTCAACACGCTGAATCAAATGCCGAACTTGGTTTCGCGGGGTGTACCAACCCTCGTTACGGACTAGGACCAAAATAAGGGACAAGAACAATGCTGTCGTGCCGTTACTTTTGCCTTTCCCCTTTTAGGGGCCTACTTGGTGCCTTTTGACCTTTGACTTTCCCCTTTTAGGGGCCTACTTGGTGACTTTCCGTTCTCAAAGCAACCGTGGCTGCTCCGCCGAAAACGTCTCCTCATCCGGCGGGGCCTCGCGCATGGCGCGGGCCTCCTCGATAATCTCAGGGAGGCGCAGAAAGTCTTCCTCCAGGAAGGTGCGCCATTCCGGGTTGCGGAGCGCGGCAGCCGGGTGGAACATGGGGACGATGAGGCGGCGACCATAGCGGAAGGATTGCCCGTGTACGCGGGTGATGCGCTTGTCCGGCAGCCAGCGCTCCATCGCGAAGCGCCCCAGCGTGACGATGATTTCCGGGTCGATGATTTTCAACTGGTGGCCTAGATACGGTTTGCAGGCGTCGATCTCGTTCGGTAGGGGGTCACGGTTGTTTGGTGGCCTGCACTTAACGATATTGGTTATGAATACATCCTCACGCGTTAGGCCAATGGTCGCCAGCAACTCTTCCAGGAATTGCCCGGCATTGCCAACGAAGGGTCGCCCGGTACGGTCCTCGTTGGCCCCTGGCCCCTCCCCGATGAACATCAACGAGGCATCCACGGGGCCCTCGCCGGGCACGGCGTGCTTGCGTGTTGCGCTCAACGGGCAGCGGGTGCACGCTCGCACATGGGCCGCCAGCGCGGCGAGCTGCGCCTCCTTCTCCTCTCGCTCGTCCACCGATACTCCCTTTCTAGCCCTACTCGCCCTTTAGCAGGGGGAGCCACCCGCCGCTGACGCGGGCGGCATCTCTCAGATATAGCCCAAAGGCGGGCCACCAGATCAGATCGTTGGTGACACTCCGCACGCGCTCAAGCGCGGCGGCTTCTTTCGCCCCCCCTCACGTCGGCGCACTCCCCAGACCCTGTGGCGTAGCCACCTCCGGGGAGCCGTATTAGGCGAGGGAGAACGAGGGTAGTGCCGACCCGCTCCGGCGGTCCTGCCAGACAGCAATTTGCTGCAAGGCGATAGGATTGACGACCGGAACACCTGACGCTTTCGCGTGCAGGCTTTCGGATAACTGTCTGAACGCGCGTTGGAAGAAGCGGAAGCCAATGTTAAGCGCGGCATTGTGGTCGGCATTGCCGCGCTTCAGGCAAGCGGGACACAGATAGAGCGGCCCACCAGGGCGATACGCCAGCGGGGCCTCGCCAGCGGCATAGCGTGCCACCGGCGAGGCCCCGCAGTCGGAACAGTCCCGACTGGTGTTGCGGGGATTGACGCGGCTGGTGAGGATACCCTGCTCCCAAGCCTTGTAGCGCGCGTACTTCACGATCTTGCCCTTCAGCCAGTAGGCGCGCTTCTCATTGCTACGTTGGCTGTAGCGCCCCTTCTGTGGTTTGAGATTGCCGAGATGCTCAAAGACCAGAATCGTGGCTCTATGTGCCTGTGCAAACTCGACGATACGCTGGCTGACGCGATGGGCTTCATACTCGTCGATGGCCCGAATTTTCTGCCATAGCTTGATGTTATCCGCTTCTCCCTCGGTGAGGATACCGCTCTGGCGACGCTTGCGTGCTACCTTGCCCAAGAGCCTTCTCCTGCGGGCGTGAAGGTTCTTGCCACCGCGAATAAAGCGCGTGACGACTTCCGTCCCGTCGGCTTGCAAGATGGTGCAAACGGCCACAGCGTCCCCAAGATTTAAATCCACTGAGCAGACACGCAATTGAGGATCGGCGGCGACCTGCGCCAACGCTTTGGGCGGCGTTGGAAACTGTTTTTCCAACGGCGTGTGCAGCCGCAAACGGCCCCGGCGACGCACGATGATAGGACTCCCTGGGTTCCACTCTGCTGGCAACGGCTCACCTGTTAAGCGCAGCTTGACCCATTGCCAACTCGTGCCACTGTAGAGCCGCACCATGATGCTGGTGACGGTGCGCTCCTTGAACATGCCTTGGTAGAACGGTAAGTTAAAGTTGAAGGTACGAGGCGGGACGGGCGGGCGGTGGTGAAAGCGTTTGCCTTTGGCCTCAAAGTTGGTTTTGTTTTTCTGCCAGCGTTGGTAGTGGCTGTGGAAGGACTGGAAAGCGCCGCGCGCTGCATTGATGGCGGCGCGCCGTAACATGGCGGGAATATCGGCACTAATCGCTTCTTCCAGCGGCCAGAGGGGAGACGGGTTGGTGCGCGTGCGGTGCGTGAGGCGTTCGGCTTGGCGGAGTGCCTCTTGCTGATTGAGGTTGAGCAGGCCAGGATGGGCTTCGTACAAGGAGACATAGAAGGCAACTACCTGGTTATAGAGCGTAGTGGTGGTCTCATACCAATTGAGCAAGCCGGGACGCGCTTCGATAGCGGTACGATGGGTTTTTATCGTATGGGCCATGTACTTACGCTACTCCTTGGAGTTGGCAGTCTCTACTGCCAGACTGATCGCAACCGATGCTTGCTTTCCTTGAGCGGAGATGGGTTTTTTGGTTTGAGACTGATGCATTAGCATTGTATAAACTTCAAACACAGTGTATCGCTAATTGATGTTAATGTCAATGCTAAAATGGACGGCGTATAGATATTGATGGATGCGTTGTGAGCACGGAGCAGCATAATGACCAACAAGCCCGAAGAGATCACTGTGACGTTCAACTTGTTTGAGTTGAAAATGCGGTTACAAAGTTACCTTGGCGCGGAAATCAGTTGGGCCGAAATGAGCCGCCAGTCAGGGGTAAATCAAAACACCCTCACCAACTTGCTTCACAATAAAGCGCGCAGAGTCGACTTAGAGACGTTGGAGCGGTTGGTGGGTTACTTCAGGAGCCAAGGTCTGGACGTGACTCATGCCGACCTATTTCTGACAAAACTCGAATGAAAGCAAGAGCGGATGTCGGCCCTATTGGGCAATGCCACCTTCTATGGCATCACTTCTCTTGAGCAACCGGCAAGTGAGGGCTAACACCTGTGATAAGTTCGCCTATCTCCCCGCGCTCGAGGCGCGGGAGCTTGCGGCGGGCTTACGCCTGTCAGACCAAAGGCGAGAGGAAGCTGACCACTCGCGGCGGACCAGATGAAGCCCAGCGGCCCCAAAATCTTGCCCAGAAGCCCGATGACGATGAAATGACGGTGGCGAACCGGAAAGCGTGCCACCCACCAGTAGGCCGGGGCATAGACCAGCACGAACATGCCCACCACCTGCCAGAGCGGCAGATAGGTCGGGAGCGGTGCGCCGATCAGGCGGAAGAACAGGTCGGGGAAGAGCCCGTTGAGCGCGCCCCATAGAAAATTATAGATCGCTGCCGCGTAAAACCAGGGGTGGTAGCGTGCCAGCGCGCTCTCTGCGTCCATCTGATTACTCACCCGGCGGCTCCACCGTTTCGCCCAGCGGATGAATATCCCGGATACGCTTGAGCAGAGGGCGAATATCGGGCTCGTTCTGGGTGGGGCCGGGGCCAATGGGGTCCGCCAGCAGGGGACGGTCCAGCAGCCCGAGCATCGTCGCGTGCAGACCGTGGGCGACGGCATCCAGGTCATAGCCGCCCTCCAGGATGACGGCGATGGGGGCGCTGACCGCCGCCGCCGCCGCGCGCAGCCGTCCGGCCATCTCGTGGTAGCCCTTGATGGTCAATTTCATCCCGGCCAGCGGGTCGCGCCAGTGGGCATCGAAGCCTGCCGAGAGCAAAATCAACTGGGGGCGGAAGGTGGCGATGACAGGCTCGATGAGACTCTCGAAGATTAGTCGGTAGCTCTCATCCCCGTAGCCAGGCGCGAGCGGTACGTTCAGCGTGGTTCCATGCCCCTGACCGTGGCCCTGCTGCTCCCAGTGCCCGGTACCCGGCCAGAAGGGGAATTGGTGAATCGAGATGAAGAAGAGGCGCGGCTCCTGGTAGAAGATATCCTGGGTGCCGTTGCCATGATGCACGTCCCAGTCCAGAATCAAGATGCGCTCCAGCCCGTGAGCATCAAAGGCGTGCTGGGCGGCGACGGCCACATTGTTGAAGAGACAGAAGCCCATCGCGCGGTCTGGCGTCGCGTGGTGTCCTGGCGGCCGGACGAGCGCCGTGACCGCCTCAGCGCCCTCCAGGGCCGCATCGACGGAGGCAATGGCCGCGCCCGCTGCATAGCAT
>JACCSL010000254.1 GCA_013812995.1 Ardenticatenales bacterium
GCCTTCCACTTTACCATCGTGGCGGAATCAATTCCTACACCCGTGCCCTCGTACCTGGTCGAGCAGCAACCCGCGCTTACTGGCAAGCGGCTGCTCATCATGGAGCCGAACGAGACGAACCGCACCCTGCTCACGCGCTATGCCCGCTACTGGGGAATGACTACCGAGGCGACCTCCTCCGCACGCGAGGCATGGCGCTGGTTTCGGCGGGGCGACTCCTTTGATGCCATCATCCTCTCCGCGCACGCGCCGGGCACGGAGATGGATGGAACCATGCTCGCAGCGGAAATTCAACGCCACCCTGACACGGCCTCGTTGCAGCGGATCATGCTCTCCTGGATTGGGGAGCAGGCGAAAAACAAGGTGGCCTCCGAAACAGAGATCGCTGCCTACCTGACCATCCCGCTCAAACCCTCCTCCCTGTATGAGACATTGGTCACCCTCTTCACTGAGCATCCTCACACTACCAGGGATCAGAACAGCGCCAAGCGACCCAACGAGCGCGCCAAACGACCCCATTACGCGCTCCGGCTGCTGCTGGCAGAGGATAATCTGGTCAATCAGAAGCTCGCGCTCCACCTTCTGGACAATATGGGCTATCGAGCCGACGTGGTTTCCAATGGTCTGGAGGTCCTGGATGCCTTGCAGGGTCAACTATATGACATCATACTCATGGATGTGCAGATGCCGGAGATGGATGGCCTGGAAACCACGCGCCTGATCCGCAAGATGTGGGCCGAGACGACGCGCCCGCGCATTGTCGCCATGACCGCCAATGCCATGATGGGTGACCGCGAGATGTGTCTGGCGGCGGGGATGGATGACTACATCAGCAAGCCGATCCGACCCGAGGAGCTGCGCGCCATTCTGGAACAGTGGGGGGAAAGAAAAAGGAGTGAATCGGTCGCGCCTCCTCCACCTGACCCCCAACGAGTGGTGGTGGATCGAGCGGTGCTTGATGAGTTGCGCAATCTAAACATGGAGGGCGAACCGGACCTGCTCATGGCCCTGATCGACCTGTTTCAGAAAGAGGCCAGCTCGCTCATGGCAACCCTTCGAAATGCCGTGACGGAGGCGAATCAGGATCAGTTACGACGCGCAGCCCATAGTCTGAAGAGTAGCAGTGCCAACCTGGGCGCACGCCACATGTCAACCCTGTGTGCCGAGTTGGAAAAGATAGGAGCCAGCGGGTCCATAGCCGGGAGTGATATTTTACTACAGGAATTGGAGGAAGAGTTTATGCGGGTCGGGGCGATACTTGAAGCAGAAAAGGGGGGCGAGGGATGACCATCCTGATCGTGGATGATTCAGCCACTCAGCGCCTCTTGCTGGGGTCATTTCTCAAGGTTGCAGGGCACACGGACTACCTCACAGCCGACTCGGCCCATGATGCCTTTCAGAAGCTGGGCCTTGATGTGCCGGGTGACGAAAAATCACCGATAGACCTGATTTTGATGGATGTCAGTATGCCAGATATGGATGGCATCGAAGCCTGTCGCCAGATCAAGGCAACACCCCACCTGAAAGATATTCCTATCATCATGGTCACGGGCAACACGGACGCGGAAAATTTGCAATCGGCCTTTGCCGCCGGGGCCATTGACTACATCACCAAGCCGGTCAACCAGGTAGAGCTCCTGGCGCGGGTACGCTCGGTGCTGCGGCTGAAGCAGGAGATGGATCGACGCAAGGCGCGGGAGCAGGAGTTGCTGGCGGTCACCGAGCAGCTCACCGAAACCAACCAGCGGCTGGAGCAGGCGATGCAGGTGCTGGACGAAAAGCACACACAACTCCAGGAGGAGAAGGAGAAATCCGAGCGGTTGCTCCTCAACATTCTACCTAAGCCCGTGGCGGAGCGCCTCAAACAGGGTCAGACTGTCATCGCGGATAGCTTTCCCGAGGTAACGGTGCTCTTCGCCGACATCGTTGACTTCACGCGAATCTCCGCCAGTATTCCGCCCCATGTATTGGTCAACATGCTGAACGAGGTCTTCTCTGCCTTTGATCAGCTGGCGGAGTTCCAT
>JACCSL010000274.1 GCA_013812995.1 Ardenticatenales bacterium
GCAATTCCTCAACCCTATAAGACCTTCTTCAACTCAGCGTAAGTTGAGGTTGCTTCGCATTGTCAAAAGTCCAATGATTACAATAGAGGCCATTATAAGCAACCTGGTAGCCATCGTCACTGTCTATATCGACAATCTTTTGATATTGCTCTTGTGACAAATAGCGCATGAACAGCGAGACACCCGCCCTCTCAGACGGGTGCCTCGGTTCGGCTATGGTTAACGGGTGACGAGCGGGAGCCAGAGTTTGAGTTCAGGCACCTCAACGGCCTCCACCACGATGACGATGGGCGCGGCGACCACGCTGCTGGCACCGTTCTCGGCGGTGAGAGTCACCGTGTAGCTACCTGCCTCCGTGTAGGTATGGCTGGCGAATACACCCGCCTCCCCCTGACCATCCCCGAAATCCCAGGTGAGCACCACGTCCTCGCCGGGCGTCGTCGTGGCTGTGAAGGTCAAGGTTTCGTCAAGGGTTATCGTGGCACCGCTGCTGCTGGCCTGGACGAAGGTGATTTCCTCGTCAAGCGAGGTGGGTCGGCCATTGATCCAACAACTGAAGTGATCGACAAAGCCATGAATCTGACCCGTGCTCTCGTCAATCACGTAGTCCTCAATCTCCTCATATGCATTCTCCTCGTGGGAGAAGTAGAGGACGCGGAGCGTATCGGTGTCTACGCCTGTCGTTAGACTCATGGGGAAGGTGAGGCGGACCTCATCTGCAAAGGGTCCCTCAATTTCCGCGCCACTGCTATCGCGGGCTACGATCTCATAGCCATACTCTGCGGGGACGAACCCATCGGTGCGCGGCAGGTGGGAGTCGATGGGAGTGAGCGTCACAGAAACTTGCTCCCCTGTGCCAAGCGCATTGGCGGGAATGTACAATTCGGTGCCATCGTCCAGACTGATGGTGTAGTCCTGATTCGACGGGAAGCTAGCAACCTTCTCCTCCGGCAGGGGAGGAAGGGTCAGCGCGCTGAGGGTGAAATCTTTTTGAATGGCCGTGTCATCTGGGTGCAGATAAATTTGCTCCGGCGCTGTGCCATAGCGATTCCCGCTGCTGTCCTCGTAGCGGGTTGCAAATTCCCACGCCCCTGGCCCAATCCTGATCTCATAATACCCATCGGCATCTGACTCGACCTGGACATGCCCCCCACGGGGATTCCGTGCCCAGAGGTAGGCTCCAGCAATCGGCTGAGGTGAGGTCCCTCCGGTGTCCAGGTAGAGCGTACCGCTCATTACAATCGGAGCCGGGCGATATTTCAGGATGAAGGGTTGAGGAGGTGTCTGGACGCAGGGATCAAAGGTGATGCGCTCGGGAACCATCAGGTCCGAGGTTAACGTGTAGGGGGCCTGGGCTCCTAATACCTGCAAGCCACAGGTGACCTTAAAGGTCCAATCCTGGCTGACGCTGTTGTAAGAAAAGTCCCGCATCAAGGGGGGGCTGTCGGAGATATGGCTGGCGACCATCAATCTGGCCTCGGTGAAGGGCTGCCCGTCTGGTCGTTTGATGACCGCGTGCAACTCTATGGAGGTGGCTCGGAGAGGAACAGGGGGAACTTGAACCACCTGCCGAGGCCCTGTTTGAATGGGCATGCCATCATTCAGAGGCGGACCGTACCAATCGTGATTGTCCAGCACATACTTTAGCTGCCACTTGCCGGACGGGAGTGTGAGCGAGAAGGAGCCGTCCGCGTTGATAATCGTCTCGAATGTTTCATTGATAAGGGGATTGGCATTCGCGGCGAGCACTTTGCCAAGAGTCACCTGCTCACGCCGCGCCATCGCGGGCGGGAAGAGGAACTGTCCCTGGATCATGCTCCCAAAATCGTGCATAAAGATATCGGCTGCGCTGTTGACATCGGTAGGGACCAGGTTGCCATTGTCATACGAGGTGAAGGCCAGGTAGCGTCCATTGATGGACATGACAGGCTGGAAGCTGCTACCACTATTGGCGGTCTGGACACCCCCCGGACCGATGCTGGCAATGAAGATGATCCCGGTATCGCGGTCATAGAAGAAGACATCCTTGAGCCCATTGAGATCGTTCGCTACCAGATTCGTCGCCTCGGAGACAAAGGCAACCCAGCGTCCATTCCCGGATAGACTGGATTGGCTGCTGGGGCCACCAATGGCCTCCCTACCATCCGGGGCCACATTGATTCGGCGTGTGTTTCCTG
>JACCSL010000285.1 GCA_013812995.1 Ardenticatenales bacterium
TGCATCATGTTGATGGCTATTCCTACCACTAGAAAGGAGATTGCCAGGCGATGGCAACGCTTTTCCGCGCCGCGCCATTCCTCCCACGGCTTAAGCTCGTGGGTCTCCTGGCGCTTACCTTATGAGCGACACGATTGGTATCTTTGTTGCCTGGCCCTATGCCAACGGCGACCTTCATCTGGGCCATGTGGCAGGGGCCTATCTGCCTGCCGACGTTTTCGCGCGCTACCACCGCCTGAAGGGCAACCGGGTCTTGATGGTCTCGGGCTCCGACACGCATGGAACACCCATCACAGTACAGGCCAAGGAAGAAGGGGTCACGCCCCGCGCGGTGTTTGAGCGGTACCACCATCAGTTTCTTAAAGGATGGCAGGGGTTGGGAATCACCTTTGACCTCTACACCCATACGGATACAGAAAATCATCATGCCATCGCCCAGAGCATCTTTCGCAAGCTGTACGAGCAGGAAGATCTCTACGTGGCGACGGAGAAGCAGCTCTACGATGAGCAGGCCGGGCAATTCCTGGCGGATCGCTACGTTGAGGGGACCTGCCCCTACTGCGGCTTTGAGAACGCGCGGGGCGATCAGTGCGATAACTGTGGCCGCACCCTGGACGCGCCCGAGCTGAAGAATCCTCGCTCCCGCCTCTCTGGCACCACGCCCGTCATCCGCGAGTCTGAGCACTTCTTCATCAACCTGCCCGCCTACGCCGAGGAGCTGCGTCAGTATATTGAAGCGCAGGAGCATTGGCGGCCTACCGTGCGGAACTTTGTGCTGGCATGGCTGAAGGAGGGTCTCAAGCCCCGCTCGATGACTCGTGATCTCGGATGGGGGATTCCTTCCCCCGTCGAGGGCTGGGAGCAGAAGGTGATGTATGTCTGGTTCGAGGCCGTGATTGGCTACCTGAGCGGCTCCATCGAGTGGGCAAAAAACCAGGGGACGCCGGAGGCTTGGGAAAAGTGGTGGAAGGATAAGGAAGCTCGCACCTATTATTTCATTGGAAAGGACAACACACCCTTTCATACAGTTCTGTGGGTGACCGAGCTGCTGGGCTATGACCGCGAGTTGAACATTCCCTATGATGTGCCCGCCAACGAGTTCTTGAATCTGGAGGGGCAGCAATTCTCGAAGAGCCGCCGCTGGGCGATCTGGCTGCCCGATTTCCTGGAGCGCTACGACCCTGACCCGCTGCGCTACTACCTCACTGCGATTGCACCCGAGACGAAGGATGCCGATTTTACCTGGGATGGGTTCGTCACGCGGAACAACAGCGAGTTGATCGCCGCCTGGGGGAACCTGGCCAATCGCGTGTTGAGCTTCGCACACAAGCGATACGATGGAAAGGTTCCCGTACCGCAGGCGCTGGACAAGCGGGACAAGGAGCTACTCCAGACCATTGAGCAGGGCTTTGAGAGTGTCGGTGCGCTCTATGAGCAGGTGCGGTTGCGGGACGCCCTCAAAGAAGCGATGAGTCTGGCACGCGAGGTCAATCGCTATCTTGATGAGAAGGCTCCCTGGAAAGCAATCAAAGAAGACCCTGGCGCGGCGGGCACCTCCGTCTATGTGGCCCTGCGCGCCATTGACTCTCTCAAAATCATTCTCGCGCCGGTGCTTCCGCATACGAGCCAGCAACTCCACGAGTTCTTTGGCTACCAAGAGCCCCTTTTTGGACAGCAGAGGGAGGTGCACTATGAGGAAGCCACGCGTGGCCACGATGCCGTGATCTACGAGCCGACGGAGGCGGAGCAGGGCAGCAAGAATCGCTGGAAGCTCAGTACTCTCCAACCTGGCACCCCCATTCAACCCCCAACCCCGCTCTTCAAAATACTGGATGAGGCGATCATCGAAGAAGAGGTCCAGCGGCTGGGCACGGACGACATTGTGATTCGCTAGCAGTGCTAGAGGGCGGGCAACCGTCCGTCCTCTTCCTCTATGTCTCCTATGGCGCTTCCACACCGCGTACTTCCCCTGATTATTTTCATCGCCACCTTTTGCCTGGCGGCGCTTTTTGCCTGGCGAACACCGCCCTGGCTGGCCCCAGATGAACCCGCTCACTACGCTTATGTACAGCATGTCGCCACCACGGGCAGGCCGCCGCGCCTGGAGGCTCGCTGCTATGATGAGCCCTACAAGAACGCGCTGACCTCAACCAACTTTGCTGACGAGGTGGACCTCAGCCGATTCTGCTACGAGGGCCACCAACCCCCCCTCTTCTACTACCTGGCCGCCCCGATCTACCTACTGAGTGACGGATCGCTGCTGGCGCTGCGCCTTTTCTGCGCCCTGCTGGGCGCGGGCGTGGCAGTGGCCGCGTGGGGCATCGTGCGGGCAGTGGGTGGCAGCGAGCGACTAGCACTGGCAACTGCCGGGATGGTTGCCCTGCTGCCGCAGCACCTGGCGATGATTGGCTCCTTGAACAACGATGCGCTTACGTTTTTGATCGTGGCGCTATCCGTCTGGCAGATGCTCCGACTGCTGGTGCTGGGCTCCCATACCTCCCATACGGCTTGGCTCAAGCTTGGTTTCCTCGTCGGTCTCGCCCTGCTGACGAAGACACTGGCATGGGTCGTTTTGCCTCTCTCGGTGCTTACCCTCCTGTTGCTGAGGGTCAAGGAACCCACACTCTCAATTCCTTCTCTGACACAACGGGGACTCCTCGTGATGGCCGTTGCGGCTCTCTGCATCGTGCCCTGGTTCGGGCGCAATATCGCCGTCTACGAGGGAACCGATCTGTTGGGACTCCAGAAACATGATGAGATTGCCGTCGGACAACCTCGGACAACGGAAGAAATCGAGCGGCGCGGGCTGGAGGGAACAGTGAGCAACGGGTTGCAGACCACCTTCAACTCGTTCTGGGGTCAGTTTGGCTGGATGAAGGCTCCCTTAAAACCGCGCGAGTATCTGCTGTTACGGATAGTCTCGGGGGCAGCGCTGCTGGGGCTGGCACGCTGGCTGTGGCAGCGTGGGGCATCCAGGGAAGGAATCGATGCGCGCGCCCTACTGCTCTTTGCCGTGTGGCTCTTTCTGAACGCAGGTGCCCTGTTCTATTACAACCTGGAGTTTGTTCAGTATCAGGGGCGCTACCTTTTCCCCGCCCTGACGCCCTTGGCCTTCTTCTTTATGATGGGGCTGGGTGCGCTCCTACCTGGTCGGGCACGGCCTGTGCCCTGGCTGCTTTTTCTTCTCTTTCTCCTCTATCTCGATTTTCTTGCTGTCATGGAGCGGCTACCGGGAATGCTGACCTACTAGCATGGCCCGCTGGCACAATCTTCTGCATCCTTTCTGACGGCGTGCCCCGCTCTGGCTCCGTCGTCGCCTGATCTGGGCGGGGACAGCGAAGTTTTGCGTGGGGGTTGCTGCCCTCTGTTTGAATCCGCGCAACGAGTTGCTCCTGCTGGAACATCGTTTTCACAATGAGCATCCCTGGGGAATGCCTGGTGGCTGGCTTGACCGTGGGGAAACGCCCCCGGCGGCGGTTCTGCGTGAGATCACAGAGGAAACAGGACTCCAAGCAACCATTGTTGACACACTGATGGTGGATGGCGATGGGGAGTGGGTCGAGGTCTACTACCTCTGTCGCGTACCCGACGCAGAGTTGACGCTCCAGGCCAGCGAGATGCTTGGATATCGTTGGGTGGACCCGCACGCGAGGGGGCTCAACCTGACACCCAACCAGGAGCGGGCTCGGACGCTTCTGGCAGCCCGCCTGAAGGCTGAGAAAGGATAGAAGCAATGGGCTTTTTGGAGCGCCTCTTTGGCAAGAAAGCGCCCGAGGATACAGGTATCTACTTTTTCGTGCGCTGCGTTCATTGCCAGCGTGTGCTGCACACTCGTCTCGATCCCCAGAATCAGCTCTCGCCGCGCGATGAGGGCGGCTACGAGGTTCACAAGGAGCTTATGGATGACCGCTGCTTCCGTCGCCTGACCCTCCATGCGACCTTCGATGCCCAGCGCACCATCCTCAGTGCCTTCGTCGATGGGGGCACCCTGATTGACCGTGAAAGCTGGGAAGCAGAGAAAGATTTGCCCCGCCGTTCGTAAATCCCCCCACTTTTTGTCAAAGCAAGGGGAATCGGTATAATGACGCCAGGAAAAACACCGCAACCGGGTGGCTGCAAGGTCGAGCCTACCAGAAGCGGTGTTCTCATATTTAATAGGACAACCATACGGAAGGTATATCGTCAGCGACCCACGGATAGAATCCGTGGGCTTGTGAGAACAAGCCCGTGCTGACCATGGCCTAAGCCCTTTGGGGGCTACGTTATCCTGGTCATGACACCCTGGAATGCGCGCCAGTTCCAGGCTCTGTCGCCCAGTGTTAAACAGTTTGAGGGTCTAGGACAGTGCACTAGGCATTACAAGCCATGATAACTTTGGCAAGGCACACATTACCCGCGTAAGCGGTGGTGGCCCGGGGGGAGCCCGGTCGAAAGATAAAATCCCCCTCCTCTATTCCATCATCCCTTATCACAAGAAAGGAGAAGCCAGGGCAGGACTTGGCAAGGCTTTTTCAGCGCCGCGCCATTCCTCCTACGCTTGCAAAGATACTGTTGGTAAATTCGGTGTCCGTTCGTTTGACGCCCCAAAAGTGCTGCAAACAACAGGGCATTTAGGGAAAACCTTGCCTGCCCATGCGGCTAAATGGAGTGAGGATTACAGGCCAAATGAATTTGCCAACAGCATCTTGCAAAGCGTGGGTTTCCTGGCGCTTACCCCTATGAAACGTACCTGGCAACCGAAGCGCCGCAAGCGCATTCGTACGCACGGCTTTCGCTCTCGCATGGCAACCAAGGATGGGCGCAATGTCCTGAAGCGACGCCGCGCCAAGGGCCGCCATCGTCTGACCGTGACGATTGCGCGCCGCTACTAGACACAGAAAGTTATAGAAAAGCGGAGGCGGGGCAGATCCCTGGCTCCGCTTTTCTCTGATTTCCCCGTGCATCGCGATCTTCGACTCCGCAAGAACAGTGATTTTCAGCGCGTTCGCCAGGCGGGCAAAAGCGTGGCAAACCAGTTGCTTGTTCTGGTTCACGCGGCTAATGCTGAGGGCCAAAGTCGCTTTGGCTTTGCTGTCGGGAAAAAGTTGGGCGGCGCGGTAGAACGCAATAAAATTAAACGACGGCTACGAGAGCAGGTGCGGCTCCACCTTCGCGCCAACCGCTTGCGAGGCGGGGTGGATGTGATCATCATTGCGCGCCCTGGCGCACGCGGTACTGATCACAACGCATTAACTCGGGCGTTGGATGATCTCATTCGACGAGCAGGGCTATGGCAGGGGGAGAAGGGCTGATGCAACCGCTACTGATTGCCTTGATTCGCTTCTACCAGCGACGCATCTCGCCCCTGACCGGACCGAGTTGTCGATTTCATCCCACCTGCTCTCATTATACCCTGGAAGCCATTCAAAAATATGGGGCGCTCAAAGGGAGCTGGCTTGGCGCTCGACGTATTCTGCGGTGTCATCCGTTCCATCCGGGCGGCTATGATCCCGTACCGTGACGGTGATGGAAGAATCCGCACCGAGGAGGACAAGTAGGTATGTGGGACTGGTTTGTTGGACTGATAGTAGACGCCCTGGAGCTATTTCATGGCAGTTTGGGTGACAACTGGGGGCTGGCGATCATCCTCTTCACGGTTGCCATCAAGGTGGTCACATGGCCGCTCACCTCAAAGCAGATCAAATCATCGAAGATCATGCAAGAGATGCAGCCCAAAATGAAGGCCATTCAGGAGAAATTCAAGGACGATAAAGAAGCTCAGTCGCGGGAGATGATGAAGCTCTACCAGGAGGCTGGTACCAACCCTGTGATGGGCTGCCTCCCCATGCTGATTCAGTTCCCAGTCTGGATTGGCCTGTATCAGGCCATCTTGAAGCTGGCCGCTGATAAGCAGTTGGATGGAGGGTTTCTGTTCCTTCCGAGCCTCGCCTTCCCCAATAATGATCTGAGTTGGCTTACCGATTTCGCCAGCTACGGTCAAAATTGGGTCTATTTCATCTTACCTATCCTAACCGTGCTCACACAGGTGGCTATCAGTCGCTTTATGACACCGCCTACCACAAGCAACCAGAACAGCGATGATCCCTCTGTCATGATGATGAAGCAGATGACAACGATCATGCCGCTGATGTTCGGTGTGTTTGCGCTGCAATTTCCAGCGGGGTTGGCGCTGTACTGGGTGACCAACAATATCCTGACCGGCGTCCAGTATGCCGTGGTCAATCGCCAGGGAACCCCATCGGGCGGTGATGATTCCCCTTTTAACGGGCAGGTCATTGAACACCCGGTTGCCCCATCCCGACCCAAACAGCGGGCTGTTCCCCTGATTGAGGCAGCGGGTCAGACGGTGATGGAAACACCTGTGGAGAGCACTGATTATTCAAAGGAACCAAGCAAAGATGGGAAGTCACGGCGCAAGCGGAAAAAGCGTTGAGGCCAGCGGCCGCACGGTCGATCAGGCTATAGAGACGGCATTGACCCGCCTGGGTCGTCGTCTGGAAGAGGTAGACGTACAGGTACTTAGAGAGGCCAGTAAGGGGGTTCTGGGCTTTGGGGCCCACGATGCCATCGTGCGCGTGATGGAGCGGCTTCCCGTCGAGGTTGTTCAGGAAGAGCGGCAGGAGGAAGGGCGGCCACCGGAGATCATTGCCAGCCCTCCACCCCCACCAGTGATAGAGGTAGCGGTAGTTCCCGAGGTGATCCCGTCTTCCCCTGCCAAACGTGCGCCAGCGCCGCCTCGCGATGAGGACGATGAGCGCTATAGTCATGGCAAGGCAAGCCGTGATGAGTTGATGAACGTCAGCCGGGAAGTGCTGCTGGATATCCTCCAGCGTATGAACATTCTGGCAGACGTGCTTGCCACCTGGTCCGAGCCGGAGGACAATCAGGAAGAGGCCGCCCTCGTGCTCGACATCGTTGGGGACGACCTCGGGCTGCTCATCGGGCGGCGCGGGGAGACCCTGCGCGACCTACAGTACATCCTGCGCTTGATCGTGGGGCACCGTATCCAGGGCTGGGCCAATCTCGTCGTGGATGTGGAAGGGTACAAGCAGCGGCGCGAGCGCGCCCTGCGCCAACTGGCGCAACGGATGGCCGAGCGCGTCATCGACACGGGCCGTCCCGTTCATATGGAGCCGATGAACCCCTACGAGCGGCGTATCGTCCACCTCGAACTGCGCAAGCTCGGCGAGGTTACCACTAAGAGCACGGGCGAGGGGGAGCATCGTCGGGTTGGAATCTTCCCTGCCTGATTTGTCCTTGAGGAGAATTGCAGATGAAAACCGAGAATATCACATTGTTTTTTTCGCTTCTGGCCCTGGGTTGGGGCTTCTGGAACCATCGCCGCGCCAGCCAGACGCAGGAGCGGCTGGAGAATGTGCGAAATTCCCATTTCCGGCTCGCCGATCAGATGCGGGAGCAGGTGGGCAAGCTGGAGGACGAGGTGCGCTCGCTCCACCAGCAGCTTCGCACGGCCAAGGGCGGCGCAACGCTCTTCCACGCCGAGATGACTATAGCCGAGGCGATGACTGTGGAGCCGCGTGCCACTGAGGTGCTGGGAGCCTTCCACATTGGCGGCTGTTCCAGCTGCGCGGTGAGCCCGGAGGATACGCTCCGCCAGGCCGCCGAGGCGAATGAGCAGAACATCCAGCAGGTGCTGGAGGCGCTCAACAAGCTCGCGGGCAGCGAGGCCGCCGATGTTCAGTCGATGTTGGAGCGCCGACCCAACGTGCAGATTTCGCTCTAATTTTAAAGAAGCCGATAGAGAAGCCAGGGGACCATCCCCTGGCTTTTTCTTTTTGGCTAGCTGTGCCCCCGTGAGACTGCTATAATGCGCCCTATTGTCTCGATTCTCGATAGCACTAGCAAGGAGCAGGCATGGCAGAGGAGTTCGATGTGATTGTCCTTGGGGGCGGGCCGGGCGGCTATGTGGCTGCGATTCGGGCGGCGCAGTTGGGGTTGAAGAGCGCCTGCGTGGAAGCCGAGAATCTTGGGGGCGTCTGCCTGAACTGGGGCTGTATTCCCAGCAAGGCGCTGCTGGCAAACGCCCAGCTTGTCTTCAATATCCGCAACCATGCGCGCGATTTCGGGCTCAAGTTCGAGAAGTTCGAGGCCGACTATGCGGTAGCGGTCAAGCGGAGTCGGACGATTGTGCGGCGGCTGGTCGGTGGTGTGGGCGGGCTCTTCAAGAAATATGGTGTCACGCACATCAAAGGATATGGAACACTCACCAGCGCCACCACCGTCGAGGTAGAGGGTATGACCTACCAAGCGAAAAATATCATCATTGCGACGGGCGCAACCTGGAATCGCCTGCAAGATGTTCGTGCGGAGGGCGAGCTGGATGGGGAGCGCATTGTTTCCTACCGCGATGGCATCGTGCAGGAGGACACGCCCGGCACAGTCATTGTCATCGGCGGCGGGGCCATCGGCGTGGAGTTCTCCTACATCTACAATTCCTACGGCGCGGACGTGACCATTGTGGAGTATCTACCTACTCTTCTCCCCCTCGAAGATGCGGAGGTTTCCGCCGAGCTTGCCAAGCAGTACAAGCGGCAGGGCATCAACCTGCGTACCGGGACAGCGGTCAAGAAGGTCGAGCGACGGGGCGACAAGGTGCACGTCGTGGTGGCACCTGCACAGGGCGGAGAGAGCGAAACCCTGGAGGCGGACCGTGTGCTCGTCGCGATTGGTTTCCGCCCCAACTCCGGGAACATCGGCCTGGACAAGGTTGGCGTCCAGATGACACCGCGTGGTCATATCATGATCAACGACCAGATGCGAACCAACGTGCCAGGCATCTACGCCATCGGCGACGTGTCCAACAATGGGTTGGCGCTGGCCCACGTCGCGAGCCACCAGGGCGTGGCGGCGGCAGAGGCGATTGCCGGGCACGAGCACGCGCCGCTAGACTACAAGATGATGCCTCGCGCTACCTACTGCAACCCGCAGGTCGCCTCAATGGGCTACACGGAAGAAGAGCTAAAAGCGCAGGGAGTTCCCTACAATGTGGGTCGCTTCCCGCTAAGTGCCAATGGCAAGGCGATGGGGCTGAACGAGGCGGTTGGCTTCGTGAAGATCCTGGCCCATGCCAAGTATGGAGAGATTCTGGGGGCGCATCTGATTGGCCCCGAGGTCACGGAGATGATCTCGGAGTTTACCGTGGCGCGCGAGCTGGAATCTACCCCGACGGAGATGTTCCGCGCGGTTCACCCTCACCCCACGATCTCCGAGGCGATTGCCGAGGCAGCGATGGATGTCGAGGGGCAAACCATCAATTTCTAACCAGGAGGAGAGATGACTGTAATCGAGGTAGGGGCCGAGGCACCGGACTTCAAGCTGAAAGATCAAAGCCGAACCGAGCACAAGCTGAGCGACTACCGGGGAAAACCCGTGGTTCTGCTCTTTTACCCGTTGGATTTTAGCTCGGTGTGCTCCGAGGAGATGAGCTGCGTTCAGGATAACCTAACACGTTTTAGCCAGTTGGACGCGCAGGTGTTCGGCGTAAGCGTGGACAGCCACCACTCCCACCGCGTCTTCGCCGAGCAGCGGGGCATCAGCTATCCCCTGCTGGCAGACTTCCACCCGAAGGGCGAGGTCAGCCGCGCCTATGGGCTCTACATGGAGGAGTGGGGCTATAGCTCGCGGGGCTACGTCGTGATTGGCCCGGATGGTAAGGTTGCCGCGGCGAAAGAAACCGGGCCTGCCACCATCCCCGACATGGACGAGGTTGCGGCGGCGGTGGCGCAGGCCCAGGGTAGCGCCTAAAACGTCGCTTTATACAGGAGATAGTAAATTAGCCAGCCACTTGCCGCCACATAGAGCCATATCGGCAGGGTCACCCGGCCGACGGTTCGATGGGTACTAAAATCCCGCTTCTTCAAAGCCAGATAGATAAGATAGAGTGCAAGCGGTCCCACGGCGATGGCAAGGATGATGTGGGGAACGAGGTTGGCAAGGTAGAAAATCTTCCAACCCCCTTCTCCCTCAAATGGCTTGGAGCCAAACATCGCCCAGCGGGTCACATAGGCAACGAGAAAGAGTCCAGCAAAGGTAGTGGCCGCCAGCATCGTGTTCTGATGAAGCTGGCGGTTTTTGCGCCAGCGAATAAAGTACCAGCCGAGCAGCAGGCTCAGGCCGCTCAGTACGATAAAGGCGGTACTCATAGAGGTGAGCGTCTCAAGTGTCATAGGATCTCGTGTTTATCCTTGGTGGTATCGGGTAAATTGGAAAGCTCAGCTTCCTGAACTAGCAGCCCGGTGCGGTGCAGTAGAAGGAGCAGCCCCCCACTGACCAGCGTTGCGCCCACCAGCGCCCCAGTGAAAATCGCGGAATCGCGCAGGTAGACATTGCCCGCCCAGGCTCCCGCCGTCCCCGCTAGCATGACCAGCAGAATGGTGGTCAGAGAGAAGCGATCATCGGGGAACAGTTGGGAAAGCATGGTCGTCATGATGAAGGAAGCGGCAAGAAAGCCAAGCATAGACCAGAGCATTATGCCTCCAGGGGTTTGATAAGGGTGAGGCGCTCCGTCTCGAATCCAAATGCCTCGTAGAGTGATCTGGCGCGTTCGTTCTGCCAGGCAACGGTAAGACAAAGCTCGCGGTCGCCTCGTGCGCGACTGGCTGCCTCCGCCGCCGCCAGCAGCGCGCGGGCGATGCCCTGGCCGCGCAGCGCGGGCTCCACGAAAAGATCATAGAGATAGCCGCGCCGCCGCCCCGTGTACGCATCGCGGGCCTCGCCCAGCCATACCTGGCCGACATTGCTA
>JACCSL010000286.1 GCA_013812995.1 Ardenticatenales bacterium
GATCAACTTTGCTCATGGGGAGATATTTATGGCCGGGGCCTTCACCGCCTATTTCGCCGCTCAGCCCATGTTTGCCTCGGGCTTTCTCAATGCCAATCCCGTGATAGGTATTCTTGTCATCTTTCTGGTCGCCATCCTGACCTCTGTGACAGTGGCCGTTCTGCTGGAGCGAATCGCCTATCGACCCCTGCGCCGCGCCCCTCGTCTCGTCCCCCTGATTACTGCTATTGGGGCCTCCCTCTTCCTTCAATATACCTTCAGCGGTCTTTATGGCTCGGGTGTCAAGACCTATCCAACCATCGAGGTTTTGGATGGTCGCATGTCCATTCTGGGAATCACCATTCTAAAGGCGCAGGCGCTGGTGATTGTTGCCGCCATTGTCCTGATGATTGCGCTCTATCTCTTTGTTCAGTACACCAAGACGGGCAAGGCCATGCGTGCCGTGGCGGAAGATCAGGCAACTGCAACCCTGATGGGCATCGATGTGGATGCGATCATCGTTCGCACTTTCATGTTGGGAGCGGCGCTGGCCGGGGCAGCGGGGGTTTTGTACGCCCTGTTGAACAAGCAGGTACAATTCTCGATGGGCTTCCAGCCAGGACTCAAGGCGTTTACCGCCGCCGTGTTGGGCGGTATTGGCAATATCCCAGGGGCCATGCTGGGGGGACTCTTCCTCGGCCTGATTGAATCCCTTGGTCCGGTGCTTGTCCTGGAAGGTTGGAATATCCCCTCGGCCAACCAGCTCAAAGATGCCATCGCCTTTGTCATGTTGGTTCTCGTGCTTATCTTCCGCCCAACGGGCATCCTGGGCGAGCGACTCTCCAAGAAGAAAGCGTAGGCGAGGTGAGGGAATGAACGATTCAAGAGACTTTAGCTGGCTTGATCCCGTGCGCACCGGCCTCACGGGGGGAACGATTGCCATTCTGGTGGCACTCGTTGGAATGGTAGGAAAGTTCAGCGAGCGCCCCATCATTGAGGACGTGATCTCGCTGGGCCAACTCTTATTCCTGGGAATTACTTTTCTGGTTGCCTACAACGCGGTACAACATGCCGTTCAGACGATGCCAACCCAGCGCAGTACCTGGATTATCAGCGGTGTCATCGCTGGAACTCTCTCCGCCCTCATGCTTGCCCTGCTCGTGATCATCGGGGGGCAGGTCAATCTGCGCTCGATCTTTATCAATGCCTCTCCCCAGCTCTACCGGGTTCTTACCTTTGAGCAACCCACTGCCTCGGGTATTCCCTTGCTGCTTGCAATGGGTGCTGCACTGGGCGCGCTTGCTGGCCTGAGCTTTTTCCTCCCCCCCCTCATCAAGCGGGCGGTCATCTGGGGCGTTAGTATGGTGCTCCTGCTGGGAATGCTTGGGGATCAACTCCTGCTGATTTTGTCCAACAACGATGCGGATGATGTGCTCAAAGGATGGTTGCTCGCCTCGAAGGGGCTCACCGTCTCGGGAACCCTCATTACTTTCCTGGTGGCCGCCGGGCTCAATTTGCTCTGGAATGCTCAGGAGAAAAGCGTCCGCCAGGCGCTGGACCGTCGCCCCGCCGAGCAAAAACGGTGGCTCCGATGGGGTCTCTGGTTGCTTCTGGCCCTTCTGGTCATTCAGTTGCCCGCGATCCTGGGTCCTTACCACAGCGAGGTGCTCAACCAGGTGGGAATCTTCCTGCTCCTGGGGCTGGGGCTCAACATTGTGGTAGGCTTTGCAGGGATGCTGGATTTGGGCTATGTGGCATTCTATGCCATTGGTGCCTACACGGTCGGAGTCTTGACTTCCGCAGAGCGCATTGGAACCTTCAACTTCTGGGCGGCGCTCCCCATTGCGATTATCCTGGCCGTGGCGGCCGGGGTCATGCTCGGGATTCCCGTGCTTCGGATGCGCGGCGACTATCTGGCGATTGTAACGTTGGGGTTTGGCGAGATCATCCAGCGGCTGGTCCTGTCGGACTGGCTGCGACCCTGGTTGGGTGGCGCGCAGGGTGTCGCGGCGATCCCCCCCATCGTGATTCCGTTCATCAACCTGACCAAGCCGGACACACCCCTTTTCTACCTTTTGAGCGTGAGCGGACCGAACAAACCCCAACGACTCTTCTACTTTATCCTTGTTGCCTGTCTGCTCGCCGCGTTTATCGCCTCGCGCCTCAAGGATTCGCGGCTGGGCCGCGCCTGGATGGCGATCCGCGAGGACGAGGACGTGGCGGAAGCAATGGGTATTCACCTGGTATCCACCAAGCTGATGGCCTTCGCGGTGGGCGCGGGGCTCTCCGGGCTGAGTGGGGTTCTCTTTGGAGCCAAGATTGGCTCCATTTACCCCAATAGCTTTGGCCTTCTCATCTCGATCAACATCCTGGCGCTGATTATCGTCGGTGGGATGGGGAGCATTCCGGGTGTGCTGGTGGGGGCGCTTGCCCTCGTGGGGCTGCCGGAGCTGCTGCGCGAGTTTGCGGAGTTCCGCCTTCTCGTCTACGGGGCAGTGCTCGTGTTTATGATGCTCAACCGGCCCGAGGGTCTTATCCCGGATGAGGCGCACAAGCGCGAGCTCCATGATCCGATGCCCGACACCTTACCCGATGGGGAACCAGAGGTTGTGCCCATCATCAGCACTTAAATAGGAGTCCGCATGACCTCCATTCTTAGTACCCAGCAGCTCACCAAGCGTTTCGGCGGCTTGACCGCCGTGGACCATGTGGACCTTGAGGTTCCTGAAAAGTCCATCTTCAGTATCATCGGCCCGAACGGGGCCGGGAAAACCACCTTCTTCAACTGTATCACAGGGTTTTACACTCCCGAAGAAGGCGAGATTCTTTTCCGGGGCAAGTCCATCGTTGGTCTTTCCACAGCCGAGATCACGCGGCAGGGCATCGCGCGTACCTACCAGAATATTCGCCTTTTTTCCAATATGACAGCGATGGAAAATGTGCTGGTGGGGCAGAATGCGCACCTCAAGACCGGGCTCTTCGGGGCGATCTTTCGCCCGCCCGCGGCGCGTCGCGAGGAAGAGGAGGCTCACGCAGAGGCAAGGCGCTTGCTCAAATTCGTGGGTCTTCAGGGCAAAGGGGATCTTCTGGCGAAGAATCTTCCCTACGGTGCGCAGCGCCGCCTGGAAATCGCGCGCGCCCTCGCGACGCGCCCAACCCTGCTCTTCCTGGACGAGCCGACAGCGGGTATGAACCCCAAAGAGACGGAGGAACTGACGCTGTTCATTCGCCGCCTGCGCGATGACCTGGGCATCACGATTGTCTTGATCGAGCATGACATGCGCGTGGTCATGGGCATCTCGGAGCAGATCGCGGTGCTGGACCACGGGAGCAAAATCGCCGAGGGGGTGCCGACGCAGATTCAGAGCAACCCCAAGGTGATCGAAGCCTATCTGGGCAAGGGCGGGCTGGAGGCGGCGTTGGAGACAACGCAGGCCAGAGATGTTGCCGAGCGAGGCAGTGCGCCCTCCTCGACAGAAGGAGCATAGGGTGGCACTGCTAGAGGTTGACAATATTCACAGCTACTACGGTAACATCCACGCGCTGAAGGGGGTTTCCCTCACCGTGGAGAAGGGGGAGGTGGTCTCCCTCATCGGAGCCAATGGCGCGGGCAAAAGCACCACCCTCAAGACGATCAGCGGCCTCATTCATCCCCGCCAGGGCACCGTGCGCTTCGAGGGCAAAGATCTGACGGTTTACCCTGCGCACAAGGTGGCCGCAATGGGTGTCGTTCACGTTCCCGAGGGGCGCGGCGTCTTTTCGCCCTTGACCGTCGAGGAAAATCTGGACCTGGGAGCCTACACCCGCAACGATAAGGCGGGCATCAAGCAGGACGTCGAGCATGTCTACAGCCTCTTCCCGCGCCTGAAGGAGCGCCGCACCCAGCTTTCGGGAACGCTCAGCGGCGGGGAGCAGCAGATGCTCGCCATCGGGCGCGGGCTCATGGCCCGCCCGCGCATCCTGCTTCTGGATGAGCCATCGATGGGGCTGGCCCCTGTGCTGGTAGATGGCATCTTCGATATTATCCGCACGCTACACAAAGAGGGAATCACGATCCTGCTGGTCGAGCAGAACGCACACATGGCGCTCCAGGTATCCAACCGGGGCTATGTGTTGCAGACTGGCGAGATCGTCCTCCAGGATACGGCGGAGTCGCTGCGCCAGAACGAGATGGTGCAGCAGGTGTACCTCGGCCTCGCTTGAGAGGAGCCGCCAAGTTGCCCCCTCGCCTTGCTGGGCTATACTGAAACCTTGTTCAGGTTGGAATGGAGGTAAACCCTTTACCACTGAGCAGACGTTACTTTCTTACATTCTCTATAGGAGGAGAACTGTTATGAGTCGATATCTAGTTATTTTGGGGCTCGTGCTGGCCTTGTTGCTGGCCGCATGCACGGGAACCCCGGCTACGCCCGGCACAGGTGAGGGG
>JACCSL010000309.1 GCA_013812995.1 Ardenticatenales bacterium
GCCCCACTCACGCCCATTCCCGGCATGGGCGATACCCACTTCCTGAAGATGGGGGCTCAGCAGGATGGGGCGATGGACCGGGCTCCGCAGCCACCAGGCTACCATGCGATCCATAGTATAGCCCCAGCCAATGGCCTCGTTGGTATCCGCTGCCCCATACCCGGCACGGGCGATGCGCTGCCCGTAGGTTGAGCCATCGCGGCCCCGGTGGCTGCGATTCTGGTTCTGCTGCATGTCCGCCACATGGGCCACGGCTGCCTGGGAAAGCTGTGCGTTGAGCCGCAGCGGAGGCAGGTTATTCGCGGCGCGCGCCTCGTTGACGCGCTGAAGCAGCAGTTGTTCCGTTGAGAGAGCAGAAGCGGCGGGTTTATCACTGGGTTGGGCAGCGGCGTCAGGGGCGGCGGCGTCGGGGGCAGTGGACGAAGGAGCAGGGGCGGGCTCTTCAGCCCGGGATGTCATAAAGGGGAAGGCAAAGAAGAGAAGCATGAACAGCAGGGTGGTTATGATGAGCGAGCGGGGACCTACCCACGCGCTAAGGGGGGATGTGCGTTGCAAGACTTACCTCCTAGATACGGGATGACGCTGGACGAACAGAGCATGCGCCTCTGTGGGGGACGCCCAGCACAACAGGGCGGCAGTATATGGGCTTTTAAAGGGGTGTCAAACTTAGCTACGCCAAACATCCCGTTCGTCTACGCTAAACGATGGAGCGGAGTACGCTAAATAGCGTAGAACGGAAAGGCACCAAGTAGGCCCCTAAAAGGGGAAAGGCAAAAGTAAGAGCAAAAAACTCTCCAAGCAAAAATTGGTTGATAGGTAAATTGTCCCTGTGGCGCGTTTTTTGGGATATTGCCAAACGCGCTTTGCCGTAGCTCCCCTCTTGGGAGGGGCGGCCGAAGGCCGGGGTGGGTTTCGACCACACAAGGAGCACCATGTCCCGCACCAAACTTATTCCCTACAACGCCAAACTGCTTCCCCTAGCAAAAAAACTGCGCCAGCAAAGCACCCTCGCCGAGATTCTGCTCTGGCAGCAACTTCAGGGGAAGAAACTACTGGGCTATGACTTCCATCGCCAGAAGCCGCTGGATCACTACATCGTTGATTTCTTCTGCCCTGCCCTTTTGCTGGCAATTGAAATTGATGGTGACAGCCATGAGGGGCAGGCTGACGCCGATGAACGACGGCAGGCGCGATTAGAATCGTGGGGAGTGCGCTTTTTGCGTTTTCAGGATCGGGAGGTGAGGCAAGAGATGGAGAAAGTTTTGCGAATCATCGAGGCGTGGATTGAAGTGGAAGATGAAAGCTGAGCGCGACGCGAACCCACCCCGGCCTGCGGCCGCCCCTCCAAGGAGGGGAGCTACGGCAAAGCCTTTTCTTGGAAATTACTCTGGCTCGTCAGTGCCCTCCCGCGCGGCTTCTTCTAGGAGCCGGGCAATGAATCGGTGCAAGGTGCGCGTCTGGATAGGTTTTGATAGATGAGGCAATCTCCTAAATGGTGGCTCGATGCCCGGCTGAGGGGACAGTGCTGATATCGTAACGATCGGCACCTTGCGAAATGATGGAGAGCCAAGCAGCTTCGGGATGAGTTCCCACCCACTCATTCGCGGCATCTGCATATCCACGATGAGAAGGTCGAACTGATTCGTCATCGCCATCTCATAGCCAACAACCCCATCTTCTGCAATCAGAACCTCATGTTCGCCATAATACGTCAAGAGATCATGCACCAACATGGCGTTGGGCGGGTAATCTTCTACATATAAGATGGTCGCCATCTGCGCCTCCAGATAAACTACCGCTTTCAGCCAGCATTGGTTTTTTTGCTAGTACAGATTCTTTCTCGCTGCCCGGACCTCGTCGGGCATCTTGGATAGGTAGAAGGAGTAGGTTGTAGGATCGTCGGAGGGCTCTGCGGGGGGCTGGGAGGCCGCCCAGTCCAGCAACCAGGCGACTTCCTTGTGAAAGTACCGACTGGAGATGGGTTTGCAAGCAATGGGCAAGTCGAACGGCAACCACCGCTCCGCGTCTCCAACGCCAGCATAAGCTGTAAGTATCAAAATCGGGACGCGGCGAAATAACGTTGTCCGAAGCAGCTTCGGGATAAGGGTCCAACCATCCATACGCGGCATTCCCAGATCGGTGATGATGAGATCGGGGCGATGGCTCAGGGCCATCTCATACCCAACGACCCCATCCTCGGCGCTCAAAACCTCGTGTCCTCCCTTAACCGTCAAGATATATTCCACCAACCGCACTTGTGGCTGGAAATCCTCGATGTACAAGATGGTCGCCATCGTATTCCTCCTATCAGACGCGCCCGCCACTCTGCCCCATCGCGATGCCGCCCGCGATGAGGTGGGCGGTGCGCAGCGGCTCGGGGATGCGGCCATGAATGGCGAGGCGGCGAATGACGGTCTCGGCCTCTGGCAGCGTGAGGCCAACGCGCTGGACATAGACCTCGGCCACGGGCTCCATTGGCCCCAGCCGCTCGATGAGTGCCCACTTGCGCGCGCCGCCCGGCACGTTGGTCAGCAGTGCGCGGCGAATCGCGTCAAAGTCCGGCTGGCGTCGCGCCACCACGAGGACAGGCAATGCTAACCGGCGATGCAGCTCGTGGACATCCACCACGTTGAAGCCGCCCAGCGCGATTCCCTGGAGCAGCACGAGTTGCAGGTGGCTCGCAAACTTCGAGTCTTCGACGATCTGGGCCAGGTTGCGCGCCGCGTTGGCCCCGTCGCGCCGGATACGCCCGCTCAGGATGCCGTCCAGCCGCAGCCCGGCATAGATCGCGCCCACCACGGTGACATCGCCCCGATGTGCGTGCTCGAAGGGAAAATCGTCAAAGCCGACGACGTGTGAGAGTGTCATGGAAGGAGAATAACGTTGGGACAGAGAAGGCGTCAAGGGGGCGTAATGCGTAACACGTAACACGTAAAACGTAACTGGTTCTGCTGGAATTTGTGGTGGAGTCATGGCTCTGCGGGATGGCCCTCTCCCCGGCCTTCGGCCGCCCCTCTCCCGAAATCGGGAGAGGGGACACGGAGCGAAGCGACGTGGGGGTGAGGGC
>JACCSL010000310.1 GCA_013812995.1 Ardenticatenales bacterium
GCCCTCACCCCCACGTCGCTTCGCTCCGTGTCCCCTCTCCCGAAATCGGGAGAGGGGCGGCCGACGGCCGGGGAGAGGGCTCCGCTAGCCCGCTTCCCCTCTTCCATACCACAAATTCCGTCAGAAGCAGGTACGGTTTAGCCTTCTCGCTTCCTCATCAAGGAAAGAAGCACTCATGACGACCTTCACCTGGATTGAATTGGCTCTCATCGCGCTCGCTGGCCTGGCAGCGGGGGCAGTGAATGCCCTGGCCGGGGGCGGCACCCTGATTACCTTTCCCATGCTCGTGGCCGTGGGAATCCCACCCATCACTGCCAATATTACTAGCACCGTGGCGCTCTGGCCCGGCTACCTCGGCGCGACGCTGGCCCAGGCCCAAGATTTGCCGGGGCAGGCTCAGCGCCTGTGGGTGGCCTTGCCCGCCGCTGCGGTTGGCGGGGTTATCGGTGCGCTACTGCTGCTGAATACCGATGATCGCCTCTTCAGCGAGCTTGTTCCCTTCCTGATTCTACTTGCCGCTGGGCTGCTCGCCATCCAGGATCCCGTGCGCGGCTGGCTCAAGCGGCGCGCCGAGCAGCGCGGCTCCCCAGACATCTCTGAGGCGTGGGCGGTGCTGCCCATTGCCCTCGCTGCGATTTACGGGGGCTATTTCGGCGCGGGGCTCAGCGTCATCGTCCTCGCCGTGCTCGGCCTGACAATGGAAGACTCGCTGACAAGGCTCAACGCACTCAAGCAGGCCGTGTCGCTGAGCGTCAACCTCGCCGCTGCCACCTTCTTTCTCTTCTCTGGGGAGCCCGTGTGGCTGGCCGCGCTCGTGCTCGGGGCGGGGGCGCTGCTGGGCGGCGTGCTGGGCGGTCGCCTCGCGGGGCGCATCCAGCCCGCCACCCTGCGCTGGACCGTTGTCGCCATTGGCGTGCTGGTGGCGATTGTCTATCTGGTGCGGTAGAGGGTGCTGGATGCCTAGGGGTCTGTCAGGGATGAGGTGATGGATAAGGACGGTGGGAAGGGGTGGTAAAACGTAAAACGTACCTGGTTCTGCTGGAATTTGTGGTATGGAAGATCGGGAAGCGTGCCATGCGCGCCCTCACCCCCACGTCGCTTCGCTCGGTGTCCCCTCTCCCGACATCGGGAGAGGGGCGGCCGAAGGCCGGGGAGAGGGCCACCACACAGAGCCATGACTCCACCACATATTCCAGCAGAACCAGAAACGTAAAACGTAAGGCGCTGATCTCTATCGTAATCGTAATCGGGAGTCGTACTCGTCCGTTGTCGTACTGCGAACGGAGAACGGACGAGTACGATTTTACAGAAAAATCACAACACTGTCCGTCATTCCGAGAAATATGTCGTCTCCAAGCATTCCCTGATTGGTTTAGATTCTATGGGGGTACAGATCATATGCAACAGCAGCTTGCCAATGCTGTGCCCCCGCTCATGGCAAAGGCAGTGGCGGGGGCGATTACTGGGTGCTGGCAAACGATTTTAAATACGCAGACAGAAGCGGTCGCCGCGCCCGCCGCGGATTAATGACTCTTGAGACACCTCCAGTAATGGTGATGATCAGTCTGGGCTAAGGCGGTCATTTATGATAATCATGATTGGTAGAAGCGATATAAGCCATAAGGCGTTAAAAGCTGATACAAAAAAGCGCCCTGTGAGGGGCGCTTTTTTGTTGCTCTGGGTTCAGAGCAGGCGCTCAATGATCTGGAGGAGGTCGGTCCTGCGCTTCTCGGTGCCATCCGGGGACATGGGAGCGAAGAGGGCGGGGTAGCGCTGGGGGTGGAGGAGGACATTCAGCAGCCAGCAGAGGTCGTAGCTCTGCTCGAAGAGGAGTCGGTCGGTGTCCGAAAGCTCCGTGATGATCGTTGCTACCTGATCGAGGTAGAGGGCGATGGCCTCGGAGCGGGAGAGGGAATGGCTACCATCGTAGAGGCAATCGCCGAGGTAGGTGCAGAGGTCCCAGGCGGCGGGGCCGATCTGGAGGAAGCCCCAGGTATGACTCAGTAGGCGCTCTTCGTGGCGCAGGAGGGTCTCGCGCCGCCACGCGCCGTGGAGAAGTGTCTGGGGGCTATGGGCGAGCCGCTCCAGCAGAGGTGTAGGATCCTGGAAGAGAGTGCGGAGTGGGTTGCTGTGCACGGGAGCGAGGTGCTGCCAGAAGGCGCGAAAATCTGTGGGCAGAGTGGGCCAGCGTTGGAGTGCCCAGCGCTCGTAGGGTAGGTCAAGTGTGGGTTCCCCTTCTACGATAGCAGCCAGGAAGGCGAGGTGGGCCTGCACCCCCTGCGCAAAGCGCGGGAGCCAGGGATAGACATCGTCCAGAACAGCGGTCGCGCCCCAGTGAAGGGCATGGAAGGTCGCTGTTTTCTCAAGGACAAGGCGCTGGGTATCGCGGTCATTGTCCTTGAGAAGGGTCTGTAGATCATGATAGAGGAGCCAGGCGGGGCGTGTTTCATTGCGGCGCGCAGCGGCAACGACATGGTTTGCCACGATGTCATCCAGCACCGTGGCGAGGTCGCTCTCGACGAAGAGAACCTCGACGGGCGCGGGGATGGTGAGGTTGACGGCCTCGCTCCAGGTCAGCGCGGAGAGCACCTTGAGCAGCAGGAGATGGTTTCCCTCGCCCTTTGGCCCGGCCCAGGCAAGGCGAAGCCGCTCGTGGCGCTCCAGGGGGTCGGCCACACGGACGGGCGCGGCATCCAGCGCAACGACCTGGGCTTCCTTGTCGTCGCTGAGAAGCTGGGCAAGCATCGTCACGCCTGCCGCCGAGAGGGCCTGGGCGACGAGGGGAAGGGGGGATGGTGAGTTCACAGCCTCTCCTTTAGCACAGAGCTTGCTACAGAAGGCGGATAGAAGGGGAGCGTATCTGCGTGATATTGCTCAGTCAAGATGCTTGATTTGACCATAGACATAATGGTTTTGCAATTGCTATACTTAGCGTAACGAAGCGTTCATCATAACCAGCTCTTTATTCTTCAGTCTCGGAGGTTAACATGTCCAGGAAACCATTTTTCACCCCACTCTTATTCTCCCTTGTCCTGACGCTGTTCTTCCTGCTGGGCGGCACGGGCGCTGCCTCCGCTGAGAGCGCCCATGTCGTGACAGCGGGCGAGACACTGACAGGCATCGCGCTGCGCTACGGGGTCTCCGTGCAGACTCTGGCCGAGAGCAATGGACTGCGCTCCAACTCATGGGTCTATGTAGGGCAGACGCTGCGTATTCCGAGCGGCAGCGACACGTCACCCGCACCCGCGCCGCAGCCTGCGACGGGGGGTAGCTACATCGTAAAGGCAGGGGACACACTCTACCGTATCGCTCTGGCGCACGGAACAACCGTGCAGGGGCTGATGAACGCCAACAACCTGACCAACACAACGATCTATGTGGGGCAGCGGCTCCTGCTGTCGGGTGCGGGCGCGCCCGCCGCCAATCCGGCACCGGCACCCAGCAACCCGGCGGCCAATGGGGCAAAGTGGATTGACGTGGACCTGACGCGGCAGAGCATCACTGCCTACGAGGGGAACACAGCGATTTACACGGCCATTGTCTCGACGGGGCTGCCGCGCACTCCCACGGTGGTCGGGACTTACAAAGTCTATGTGAAGTACACGGCGACTGACATGCAGGGCGGCTCGAAGGCGCTGGGCGATTACTACTACCTGCGCGATGTCCCCTATACCATGTACTTCTACCGGGGGTACGGTATCCACGGAACCTTCTGGCACAACAACTTTGGGCAGCCCATGAGCCACGGGTGTGTGAACCTGCGCACCTCAGATGCCGAGTGGTTCTTCAACTGGGCACCGGTTGGCACCACGGTGGTGACGCACTATTAAACCCGTTGTAACTGGAAGAAGGGGCAGGCCAGATGGCCTGCCCCTTTTGATTTGCACCTCCAGCCCTCGCAGCGTGGCCTGTTTTCTCTACCGGTCCGCCTGCTGCGCGTGCGGGATATGCTGCTGACCGAATTGCTGCTCCAGCCGCTCGACCCGCTGCGCCATCTCTTCTTCCTGGCGAAGATTTTCCTCCAGCAGGCGGTAACACTCTTCCTCGCCCATCAGCTTCGCCTTGGCTACAAGCCCCCGGTAACAGGCGATCTCATAGTGCTCAGTCTTGGCAGCGGCACCCAGGTTGAAGAGCGTGAGCAGCACCTGGGGTGGGCCTTCCTTGAGGAAGTTGTCATGTTCCTTCTGGAGCGCATCTGCCACGGGACAGGTCGTGTTGGGCATTCGGGCGTTCAGAATCTGGAAGCAGCGTTCCAGGTTGGCGATCTGCTGGAGCGTCTCCCGCTCGTGCTCCTGGAGGGCCTCGCGGCTCGGATTGTCGATTACCTCACTTGCCAGGATGGGTAGCATTTTGGCAATTTTGCGTTCGGCATCATAGATATCGCCAAGGTCATGCAGAAAAAGGTCACGAATTGTCTGTACATCCATCGTGTTATTCTCCCTTCATCGGTCGCAGTTCGTCATAATGTATGGTTGGCTGCTGCTATTGTGGGCTGGCTCACGTTAGACGCGGGGGCTAGAGCAACATGCGTGCCTCGTTGCCTCTATGACCAGTGGCGTCGGGGTTGCTTAGAGAGAAGCGGAGGAAAAAGCACATGGATTTGCGATCAGGTCAACCGTTCTGGCCCTTGAAGAATGGGCTGTTGGTAAGCTATCCCATCCTAAAGCAGGCACTTACCTGCGAGGTGGCGATTATCGGGGCGGGCATCACGGGCGCGATGGTGGCCTATTCCCTCAGCGCGGCGGGCGTGGATTGCGTAGTTCTGGACAAGCGAGATGCGGGGTTTGGCAGCACCAGTGCCAGTACCGCGCTCTTACAGTACGAGATAGACATTCCACTGCACGAGTTGATGGAGCAGATCGGCGAAGAGCGTGCCGTGCGCAGCTACCTGGCCTGTCGCGAGGCGCTCTACCTGATAGAACAGCTCGTCGGAGCGCTAGACGATGACTGTGGCTTCGCCTGGAAGCCTAGCCTCTACGTGGCAAGCAGCGAGAAAGATGTGGAGGCACTGAAGAAAGAGTTCGTGCTTCGCCATGCAAGCGGGATCAAGCTCGCCTTTCTCACACAGGAGGAGATCGAGGCGCTGTATTCTTTCAGTCGCCCCGCCGCCCTTCTCTCTCAGGAAGCGGCCCAGGTGGACGCGTACCGCTTGACGCACCGGCTGCTACAAAAGGCCAGCGAGCAGGGCACCTGCATCTTCGACCGCACGGAGGTGACGCAATACGAGGCAACGCCCGACGGCGTGCGGCTGACCACGGATCGGGGCTGTGAGGTCTGGGCCAAGCGCGTGGTTTTTGCCACGGGCTATGAATCGCAGCAGTTCCTCCAGCAGCCTATTGTAGATCTCAAGAGCACCTACGCACTCGTGAGCGAGCCGCTGACCGAGTTCACCGGCTGGTATGAACGCTCTTTAATATGGGAGACGGCGCGCCCCTACTTTTACCTGCGCACCACCGAGGATGACCGTGCCATCATCGGGGGGAAGGACGACCCGTTCAGAAATCCCCGGGCGCGCGACCGGCTCATCGCGCGCAAGAGCCGGGCACTCCAGAAGCAGTTCTGCCAGATGTTCCCGGCCATCGACATGGACATTGCCTATGCCTGGGCCGGAACCTTTGGGGAGACGAAGGATGGCCTAGCCTACATTGGCGAGAGCCAGGAGTTTCCAAAGGGGTACTTTGCCCTTGGCTTTGGCGGGAATGGCATGACCTACGGTATTCTTGCCGCAGAGATTATCCGCGACCTGTATCTGGGGCGGGAAAACAGCAAATGCGAGTTGTTTGGTTTCGAGCGGTGAGGAAAGATGGAAGAGATCATCTTCGCAGCAGCCGGGGATATTCATGGCAATCATCTGCGCCTGATCGAGCGGTTGGAGAAGGCGACGGCGGGACTGGACATGCCTCTTGCCTTCATCCTCCAGGTCGGGGACTTCGAGCCCGTGCGCGACGAGGCAGACCTCGCCACCATCGCCGGGCCAGACGAGCGGCGCAGGCTGGGCGATTTCTATTTGGTACTTGGGGGGGAATTGCGATACCCGGCCGAGGTTCTGTTCATCGGCGGGAACCACGAGCCCTACGGCTGGCTGGAGACGCTGCGCGACGGCGGCGAGGTTGCCCCCAGCATCCGCTACCTGGGACGGGCCGGGGTGGTCGAGCGACATGGGCTGCGCATCGCCGGCCTCAGCGGCATCCACAGTCCGAAACGCTATGGGCTGCCGATACCGCGCGGATGGACCGAGAAAAAAGAGACCCTCAAGGAGCCGACCTACTTTCGCCAGCCGGAGGTCGAGCGGTTGCTCGCGGAGCGCGCCGTTGATATCCTCCTGACCCATGACTGGCCGAGTGGAACCCTTGGTCCCTTCGGCAACCCGCAATCGCGCGCCCTGTTAGAGGCGCTCCATCCTCGCCTGCACCTGGCGGGGCACATGCATCGCCCGGCACGCAAAACCATAGGGCATCCGGGCGGACGCGAAACGTTGCTCATCGGGCTGAATCATATCGGCCTGGGGGCGGGCGACCTGGTGCTTTTTCGCTGGGATGGGCAAACGATTCAGGAATTGTAGGACGAAGGCCCTTTTGGCAATAGGGGATGGTTGAATCAAGGCGTGGCCTGGCTTATACTTGAGTCATCTGATAACCGTGGGAGGCACTGATGTCCATCCGAATCTTACTTGTAGACGACCATACCATGTTTCGGCAGGGCGTGCGGCAGCTCTTGCAGGCGCAACCTCATTTCGAGGTTGTGGGGGAGGCAGAGGATGGGGAACGGGCCTGCCAGATGGTGGAGGAGCTTGAGCCAGATGTCGTGGTGATGGATGTTCACATGCCACGCATGGATGGTGTGCGCGCTACACGCACGCTGATGCAGCGCGACAAGGCACCCGCCATCATCATTCTTACGATGTCGAAGCACGATGATTACGTCTTCGAGGCGATCAAGGCGGGCGCGCGGGGCTACTATATGAAAGACTCGGACTCTGAGGATCTCATTCGCGCCATTGAGCAGGCAGCGGAGGGGGAGACAGTGCTGGAGC
>JACCSL010000328.1 GCA_013812995.1 Ardenticatenales bacterium
CTCGTGGTGGGGCGCACCCCGCACGGTGCCGAAACCGCACCGCTAGGTGAACTATGGCGCTACGAGATTCAGAGCCGCACCTGGCTTCCCCTGACGGCCAATGGTGTGGAGGAAATCAGCCCCCTCGTCAGCCCGGATGGCACACAGATCGCCTTCCTACGCGACGGAGACCTCTGGGTGATTTCCGCAGAGCGCACCACGCCTGAGGCGCTGCACGCCCCGGAGGCAAGCCACGCCCCCCGCGCCCTGTCGAGCCACACGCCGCCCACCACGATTCGCGTCATGCATGGTGCGGCCAACAACTGCCGATCCGTGCCTGTCGGGCAGATTGACATAATAGACTTCGAGGAGTATGTCAAGCGGGTCGTTCCTCACGAGTCGCCAGCAGCGTGGCACGCGGAGGCGCTCAAGGCGCAGGCGGTGGCGGCACGAACCTACGCCTGGTACCAGATGCAGGGGCGCGCGGATCAGTCCTACGATGTCACGGACACCACCGCCCACCAATATATGTGCGATACCACCGACCCGCGCACCAACGTGGCCGTCGATGACACAACCGGGCAGCACCTGAGCTACAACGGCGGGATCATTCCGACGCTCTTCAGCGCGGAGAACAGCAGCCCTACCCGGCAGAATCTCTATGGCCATTCCTACCTCAGCGCGGTGGATGACCCGATTTCCTTCGGCTATACGCGGCGGGGCCACGGTCAGGGATACTCGCAGTGGGGGGGGAAGCGCTGGGCCGATGCCGGATGGCGCTATCCGCAGATTCTGCTGCATTACTACACGGGCGCACGGCTAGAGCCTCCCGCAAACAGCAGTACCACGCTCCTTGATGTTGCCAATCGTCCAACACAGCCCTATCTGCGCGGTTCGGCGATGGGGATGACGCTCAATGGAAACTCCCTTGCTGGGACGCGTGCCCGCGAGTGGTACCCGGATGGGAGCGGTACCCTGACATTCACACCCTGGCAGGATGATAGGAACGACCTTGACGGCTGGAGCCACCTGTTTGACCTGCGCGCCCAGCCTGACCTGCCGCACGGTCGATACCGCGTGGAGTATGCCCCTCTTGTCACCGCCCGCAGCGCCCAGACCGAGACATTGCCTGTTCTCTATTTGGGCATCGACCGCACCGCGCCTGCCTTCACCGCCACACTTACGCTGGAAGCCGCAAGGCCCATCTCTGAGCCCGTGGCGGCGCACCTGACCTTCCAGGTAGGCGATGGAACAAGCGGCATGGAGCGCCTGGGGTGGAGTGGTTCCTCCCGGCAACAAGAAGCCGAGGCCATCAACGAGGCGCTAACCATTGCGGAGCCGAGCGCGAGCGGTGGGCAAATCATTCGGCTGGACCCCAACCTCCACCCCGCCATGACCCTGACCTTCCCCTCGCTCGCCGTGGAGCCCGCGCCCTACCGCGTCTGGTTCCGCGTGCGGGGCAGCGTCCTGGCCAGCACAGAGCGCGTGGTAACGCTGCGCCTCTTCGATGACTCGCCCATACCCTTGCAGCGCGGGGTGCGCTATCTGCGCGCGGCGGACTTTGCCACAACCGGCTGGGAGTGGTTCTTTGTGGACATCGACATGACGACCGCCTACAGCACCTGCCCCGCCGACCCCACGAATCCGGCAGGCACCTGTCGCGCCCTTCAGGCCGCCATTGAGTGGCATGGCAGCCAGCCGCTGGAGATCGACCGCCTCTTGCTCGCCACTCGCCCCGACAGCCTGCTTTCCCAGGTTGACGTCGCGCTGCTCCTACCTGAGCCCCTGACTCTGTACGCCAGCGACCAAGCCGGGAACCTGGCCCTGCTCCTTTGCAAGGCCCATGAGCGCCCCCCCGTCATCCAGTCCATTGCCCACCTGTCGGACTTCCAGCTTTTCCTGCCCATCACTATCGGGGGGCAGCCCCTTACCATAACTGATCAGTATGAGTACCGCTGCGAGTCAGCGCCCTATTAAAACAAGGAGCTACCCATGGCCAAACTGAAACTCGACCTTCACGAGATCTACAACGACACCGGCAAACTCGACAAAGAACTGAACCGCATCATCGACGAAGCCGTGGACCGGAAGATCGAGCTGGTCGAAATCATCCCCGGCAAGGGGAGCGGCCAACTCAAAAAGAAAGTGCTCCGCTTCCTCAATCAGCCGCACATCAAGCGCCAATACCATCGCGTGGAAAAAGACAGCAAGAACTTCGGGCGCATCTTCGTCCACTTCAGATTTTGAGGTCTTCCTCTGGTATAGGCAGAGGACACGGAAGTTACCTATTCGGGGCTTATG